>JACRPI010000027.1 GCA_016214075.1 Candidatus Woesearchaeota archaeon | reverse complement strand
GAACGTACACATAGTTGGTTCAACCGATTTAGAGGGTTATTGATTCGTTGGTCTAAAAGACCAGATGCTTACATAGGATTATTGCATCTCGCATGTGGAATAATTACATGGAGGTCAATCTAATGGGATAGGCTCTAAGTTTTCTCGCAACTGTTATTTCTTTCCGCCCTCTCCAAAGCTCATACACTTCACTGCTTAATATGTCATTACTCAACGCTTTTGTCAATCCATCCGTGCACAACAGAAAAAAATCCCCCTCTTCAACAGGATATTCTCTCCCGGCAACAGTTATGTCTCCATCTAAACCAACAAGTTTTGGTCTTTTTCTTGCCTGTTGAACATCCAAACTATTCCACGCCACTCCTGCTTCGAGAAGTTTTTTCACTTCATTTTGGTCTTCTGTGAGCTGTATAAGGGGCGCTTCTGTGCGCACATTTCCTTTGTAGATTCGTGAGTCTCCCACATGCGCAAGCTCCGCGTTGACTCTTCCATTTTCATAAATTCTTACCACACTTGCTGTTGTTCCTCCATAGGTTCCTTCTTCTTTTTTCCAGCGCTGGATTTTTTTATGACTGCTTCTGATAATTCCTTCAAGCGGGAATGCCGGCGTTGCTCCCCAGTGCATTGTTCCGTCTCGTCGTATTTCTCTCCCCACAATCACACTCGGAATTCCTCTTTCTTCCTGGGTTCCTGCGCCATCCGCGACAGCAAAAACATTTCTGTCCGCGACGATGATATCGTTGTTATAGCCTCTCATCGACCCCTTTATTGTATGCGCGCCCACGTAAAGAGCATAATTTCGGAGCAGATATGCATACTGCGTTCCATTTCTTTGCATTCTATTGGTCATCTTTTTTTAGAAACCCTATTTCCTCTTATAATTTTATCCTTATAAAAAAGTCAAGCTCATTATAATTTAGTCATCTTCATTAAATTTTGGTCGATTTTTACAAATTTCGTGACAGATAGGTATATAAATCCATACTCATTTGTGTCAATTATGGCAAGTATCAATACTTTGGTTTGGCGTTACATCGCAGATGACGTGAGTATTCAGAAAGACCTTCAACGTGGACTTATCAATATCAGAGGACTTGCTCGCTTTCTTATTGACAAATATCATCTTGACGCTTCTATGGACGCAGTTATTAGCGCAATCCGCCGCTATGAAACAGAAAATGTCTTTGAAGACAACACAAAAGATATCGATGCGGTATTACAATCTTCTGTGGTCACAACAAAAAATTACGTTTCCTGCATTACCATGAAAGAAGTGGAGTATAAAACCATTAGTCAGGACTTTGTTGGTAAAAATGTCTTAAAGGAAAATTTCAGAATGGTGAAGAGCAAAGAAATCATTAAATTATTTTTGAACCAGAAAGATCTCGACAAAAAAGTTTGCCTTTTCAACAAAGAAAATGTTCTTTCTGTCACCCCAGATCTCGCGGAAATTCGAATTACCATGAACAGCAAGGCGGCAGAAACTGTTGGTGTCTATGCACGATTAAGCCATGAAATTGCATTGCATGGTGTTTCTATCTATGAATTAATCAGCGCAGTTCCAGAAATGCTCATTTACGTGAAAAGCGATGATCTTGTCCGCGCGCATAAAGCTGTTCTTGGTTTGATGCCGAAGAGATAATTTCTATTCTTCTTATTTATTTCCATCATAATGCAATAAGTTGAATGCTTCTTCTCGTCCTCTTCTTGCTCGTTCTGCTGCAGCAGGGTCATACGATCTTCTTTCTTCATATACTCTTGCTTGCTGTCCGGCACTTTGAACTGGAATGAATCCTAATCTTCCCGTATCCCATAATAATTCTCTTGCTTCATCACCACCATTAGGATGTTCATTTGCACTTTTCAATGCCTGTATTGCATATGAGTATTCTTCTGGCTTCATCGTTGCGATTCTTTTTGCAACTAAACTTCTTGAGGCATCATTTCCGTCTGAAATTTGACGAATATAATTTAGAACAATAAAATATCTGCGCAGTTGTGTTGGATCTTTTGGCGGTAGTTCATATGGCTCAAGGAATTCTTTTCCTACAACTTTCTCATACTTGTCACATTGTCTCTCCAGCGTTTCCATCATTGCTCTGTATTTTGGCTTTTCTAGTTTTGCGAAGCCATCTATTGCAGCAGCTTTTTGTTCGTTTGTTCCTTCAGCCCACAAAGAAAGTATGTCTTCGAGAATTAGTTTGCGATTTGCAACAATATCGTTAAGAGATTGTTGTCCTACCATATCTATAAGCGACCCTCGAGATTTGATTGGTATGCTGGTCTTAAATTTAAATCTACTATTATAACTCCTCTATCTGGTGGAAGTTTACTTCTCTCATATTCTCTTCGTTGTTCAGCCCATGGATCAACTGGGACATAAACCTCTGTGCGTGGTTGTCGATCGTCAATTTGTTCTCTTCTTCTTTCTTCTTCTCTTTTTCTCCAATCAATAATATACGCATCGAGCATTGTTTACACCTGTATAGAGTTTTCACACCTACTGTTTCTTTTTACCTTGTAGGAGGCTTTTTTATTTAATCCTTATGACAAAAATGATGCTTTTTCGAAAAATCTGTTTTATTTGGTCCTCTTTTGACGTATTTGTTGGCTTATATTTTATATAAACTTTAAAAAGAATGGGTTGTTTTCTTCTGTTTATGATAAGAGATTCCCAATCTATTGACGCTGTCGTTGACGATCCTTTTGAACATTATAGCTCTGCTCACGATGCTTTATATCGTCAACTCTTTTGCGCAACGAATTGGGTAGCGGTTCTTTCTGATCGTAACCCTTTCTCTGGCAACGTTCAACCACTCAATGCTAAAAGGACAGTCTTCTCTATTTCTTCTCCTCCTGGTTCGCTTGTTGTCAAATATCTTCCGCTCACTAAATTCGGGCATAGCGAACTTCATTACACTCGTGTTTTCTCAGGAGAACTTGGGCCACGATTACTCGATGTTTCTGTTCTTGAACGTGGTGTTGAGATGGTTATGGAACAAGCAGATATGCCTCTCTCAAAACTTCTTATTGAAGATTCGGATCACCTTCTCGCACTCGCGCGCGATCTTGCATTTCTCTGTTATGAACTTGAGCTTCGCGGTTTAGGGCATTATGATCTTAAAGCAGATAACGTTCTTTGTTATATGCAAAATAGAGATAGAGAAATTCTTCGCCTTGCTGATTTTGGTGTTACAATGCCCATTCGCAGATTTGAAGAACACCATCTTGGTCTTCCAATAGGCACACCAGGATATATTCCTCCTGAAGCATATCGAGATGATCCAGAGGAGTTGGATATTCTTTATACTTCTTCTGAAACGTCTCCCTGTTCTCGCGCAGACATTTTTGCGTATGGCGTTCTTCTCTCCCACTTGCTTCAAAGAAAAAATTTGGCAAGAGACATTGATCCCGATCAACTTAAAGAACGAATGCTTTCTGGCGCGTATAGAATGGATCTCCTGCATTTTCTCTTTAGTGACGCAACTCCGGAAATTTCTGAAATTATTTATTCCTGCACGCATCCTGACCCTCGCGCGCGTCCGGAGTCTTTTGGAGACATTCTCTGCATTTTAGGTGACCCTTAATGCCTGCATATGATCCTATAGCAGCAGTGGAACAATGGAGAAATATTTCTCTTGACCGTCAGGTTCGCTGGCTTCGTCATATTTCAGGGCTTGTTCAGAAAAGATATAATGGCGCTTCTCGTCCACTGAATGTGAAAGTTGAAGCAGATGGTATTTCTTATCCAACTGTTTATGCAATTAGCACCGCACGCCTCGATGTTGCTGTTCTTCCTTTTCCAGATACTCCTCCAAATACGTTTGTCGCAAAGTATGTTCCTCGCACACTTCTTGGAGAACGAGAAGTTGTGTTTAGCCAACGTTTTTCAGATTCCATAGGTCTTCGCCTTCACTCCGCATCTTCGTTAGATCGAACAGTGGAACTTGCGTTTGAACAAGCAGAAGGATCTCTTTCAGATATTATAGATGTTGATGAATTGAGTTTAGAATCTACAACAGCATTTGCCGCTGTCGCGTATCGCATCGCAGAAGTTCTTTACGCGTTTGAAAAAGCGCAGCTTGTGCATGGTGATGTGAAACCAAACAACATTTTTGTTGTTCAAAGAGATGGGGCATCAGCACTTCGCTTAGGTGATTTTGAGTGGGCAGTTTCTTACCCAGAGTACACGCGATTGATGAAAGATTCTAATGTTGCTTTTGGGACTTGTGGCTTTTATCCTCCTGAATTCTTTACAGACAAAAGAAAAACACTACAAAATCCAACAACTCATGATATGTTTTCTTATGGCATAACACTTTATGCGCTTCTCCTTGGATCATTTCCAGGAGAAAGGATATTTGATAATCACAAAAAAGATCCTGATCGAGCACAATGTCTTCACCTTGCATATTTAGTTAGTGATGTCTATCATCAAGAGATGTTGCACGTTCTTGGTGAACTTGAGGTTCTTGCTGATCTACGAGACGTCATTCTCCGTGCAGCGCATCCGCTCCCTCAAAAGAGGTATCAATCTTTTGCTGATGTCTTGAGAAAGTTAGAGAAATATATATAGCCCTCTTATAATCTTTACAATTCAAACAACGACTTCTGCACTGCTTTTTCATTCACAATAAATCCCTGCTTTGTCTGGAGTTTGTTTTCCATCTCGCTTTCATTCTCAAGCTTTGCCTGAATTTCTTTCGCGCGGTCAATCACTTCTTTAGGCATGCCCGCAAGCTTCGCGACATGAATCCCATAGCTTTTATCTGTGCCGCCCTGCACAAGTTTTCGCAGAAAAATAATGTTGTCTCGCTCTTCCTTAACTGCAATATTATAATTCTTTACTCCTTCATACTTTTCTAAATTCGTGAGCGCGTGATAGTGCGTCGCAAACATTGTTTTTGCTTCTATTTTATTGTTGATATATTCCGCGACACTCCACGCAATACTCACGCCATCAAATGTTGATGTTCCTCTACCAATTTCGTCCATGATAATCAATGATTTATTTGTCGCGTTGTTCAAAATAGAAGCGGTTTCGTTCATCTCGACCATAAACGTGCTCTGACCATGCGTGAGATCATCGTGCGCGCCTACTCTGCAGAAAATTCTGTCCACAATGCTTATTTTCGCTTCTGTCGCAGGAACAAAACTGCCCATCTGGCTTAGCAAGGTGATCAACGCAACCTGCCTCAACACTGTTGATTTTCCCGCCATGTTTGGTCCAGTAATAATCATTGTTCTATTTTCTTTTGTTATGACAATGTCATTGGGAATATACTGCTGCTCAATCTGTTCAATCACAGGATGCCTGCCTTCTTTTATTTCAATTGCGAATTCTTCTGTTATTTCTGGTTTGCAATAATTTTTCTGTCTCGCAGTTTCCGCGAAACTATGGAGCACATCTAGCATGCCAATGCTCTGCCCCGCATTTTGCAATTTTTCTGTCTGGCTTGTTATCTGCTTAACAAGCTCCTGAAATAATTCATATTCCAAAAGATTTATTTTTTCTTCCGCGCTGAGAATCTTCTCTTCCATGACTTTGAGTTCTTCTGTAATATATCGCTCTCCATTCGCTGTTGTTTGCTTGCGGGTATATTCTTTTGGAACCAAAGGAATATTTTTCGCGGTGATTTCAATAAAGTAACCAAATACTCTGTTAAATCCAATTTTCAGTGTTTTAATTCCTGTGCGCTCTTGCTCTTTTTGTTCCATTTGTCGAATGTACGTTTTCCCATTTTTGCAAATATCATGAAGTTCATCAAGCTCTTTGCTAAATCCATTCTTTATTATATTTCCTTCTCGTATTGAGACTGGCGCATCCTCTGCAATCGCAGTCTCACAGAGTTTGACTACATCTTGACATGTTTCAATGGAAGAAAGTTCTTTGAGCATACTGCTCTCCACCAATTGAAGGATGTTTTTTATCTGCGGAATCCACGCAAGCGAATTTTTCAGCGCAAGCACATCACGGCCGTTTCCGCAGCCGAGATTCAATCGCGAAACAATCCGTTCAATGTCATAGATTTTATCAAGATGCTCCGCAATCTCTTCTTTCATCACTATTTTTTTTCGGAGTTCATCCACCGCGTCAAGCCTGTTTTCTATCGCTTCTTTTTGGAGGAGGGGTTGCATGAGCCATTTCTTGAGCATTCTGCCGCCCATCGGTGTTCTTGTCTGATCAATGGCGCTGAGAAGCGTGTGTTTCGCGGACGCGTCATGAAGACTTCTCATCACTTCAAGATTATTGAGCGTTGTTTCATCGAGAAGCATATACTGTTCATTAGAGATATATTTTATTTTTTGTATCGAAGAAACATTGGATTTCTGTGTTTCTTTGAGGTGAAATAACAACGCTCCTGCCGCGCAGGTCGCTGCTCTCTTTTCTTCAATGCCAAAACCTTCCAACGAATGGGTCTTGAAATGCCGCGTGATTGTCGCGTAGGCATTGTTGTATTGAAAGAAAAAATCCTGGATATGATTAATGAATTTATTTTTCTTTTTGCACGCTTCAAGAAATGTTGGTGTAGGTGTTTGCTTTTTTTTGCTTTCTTCTATGACTATTTCACTTGGATTATAGCGGACAATTTCATTAAGAATTTCATTTATGGGAACTTCTGCGCAGAAAAACTCGCTTGTGGAAAGATCCGCAACCGCGATGCCTACTTTCTTTCCTCCTGCCGCGCTTGTTCCTTTTGTTCCACTTATTTTACTTTCATACGCTTCTGTTGTTTCAGCGGCAATTGCCATAATATAATTATTGCTTTTGTCTGTCAGAAGTGTTTGTTCTATAATTGTGCCTGGGGTGACAATTCGGACAACGCCGCGCTTGACGACTCCCTTTGCCTGCTTTGGATCTTCCAGCTGTTCACAGATCGCGACTTTAACATTCGCGCGGACAAGTTTTGCGAGATATTGCTCCAAAGCATGATACGGAATTCCCGCAAGCGGAATTGGATGCCCATCTTTTTCTTTTCCCCGTTTTGTGAGTGTGATTTCGAGAACCTGCGCCGCTTTGATCGCGTCTTCGTAGAATGTTTCATAAAAGTCGCCCATCCGGAATAAAATGAGGCAATCAGGGTAGAGTATTTTTGTTTCATGAAACTGCTTCATTGCAGGGGTTGTCATAGAAAAAAGAGGTTCTTATTTTCTTTAAATGGGTTGTGTTTGGCTCTGTTCTTCACAATACTTTTTTACGATGTAATGGAAACTCTCTATAATCACGTATCCTGGGTCTGTAAGTCCGAGGAAAATTGTATCCCCTTCATTTCTTCTTCCAATATCCATCTGTACAAACTCCCGAAGCACAGTTTCTGTAAATGGTATTTCTTCTCTTTCCGCTTCTTCTTTTATTCTTTGGTAAAAATTATTTTCTCTCCCTTTTTCTCTGTCCATCTTGTTTACCGCAAGCCCAAGAACTCGCTGTATCTGCATTAATGCTCCTTTTGGAATTGCGAGATACTTCGCTCTTTCAGAATATTTCTGAATGTTTGCCGCATTCCCATCATCTTCTATAATTATTCTTTTGTAGTACTCTCCTATCTCTTCTTCATAGCTTGCCGCTCTTTCTATATCTTCTCCATAAAGTTCTCCGCCAGTGTTTTCTTCTTCTAATGTTCGCATATATAATCGAGGCAATGTGCTCATAAGATTGCTAAGAATTTCCAACGCAGTACATACTTCTGCAGTTGTCGTTACTCTGTCTGTTGTAATTTCATGCAGTCGTGTTTCTAAAGAACGCTCTATTTCTTCTGCTCTTTCATCAACAATTTCTATTGTATAGCTATTGGTCATACGGTATCGTGCTTTTGTTACTACTCTCTTATAGTCTTATTTTATCTTGTAAATCCCCTCCTCTTAAAAATGTTGTGTCACATTTGACTCATTTTTGGCTTTCTCTTCTTTCTTTTCTTCTGAACAGCAATGTTTAAATAGGATAACCACTTTCACATTTCCTATTATCGTCGATACTGAGGTGTTTTTCATGAATAATTCCGTCAAAACTGTTTCATTGAAGCTTATTGCGCTCCTTCTCGCGCTTTTGGTCATGCCATTCGCGGCAGCAGATTCTGTTTCTTCTCTTCTTTCCTCTTACGAGAAATCGCAGGAAAAATTTCTTGATCTTAAAGACGAACTTAAAGAATGTCAGCTTCTTGATGATGGCTGCGAAGACATAGAAGATGAGCTTCTTGACGCGGCGCTTCCTTACGCGAAAGATACAATCAACCTTATGCTCGCGTATGTGTATTACGTCAATGACGCAACAAATGCTGACGCGCAGGAAGAACTTGAACAGGCGCTTGACGACCTCCAATACGCGGATTCAAAAGAAGAATATGATGATGTCCTTGCTGCGGTGAAAACAGCATGGAAATCTATTGCAGATGATCTCAAACAAAAAACTGTAGAGGATCTTTTCGCTGCAGTGGACGCGCTTGTGGACAAAGGAGAAATTATTGACGCGAAATTAGCATGCGGCATTGGAGAATTATCCACAAGCAGCACCGCGCTTGACGACGCATATACTACATTTTCTGCAGACATCGCAAAAGCAGATGAACAAATTGACGCGGCGGAAGATCTCTTAAATTCAGGTGGAGACCTTACTGATGTTGTTGCAACAATTAAAAGCGCGCAAGAAGCGTTGAAATCTTCGCAAACTTCTCTTACGACAGCGCGCGACGCGTTAACCGCGAAAGGGGGCACTCTTTGCGCGGAAGTTGTCATTGAAGATGACGACGCTGACGAAGATGATGACGCTGAGGAAACTGAAGATGAAGAAGTAGAGGAAGAACCTGAAGAAGAAGTTGAAGAAGAACAGGATCTTGATACGCTTCTCAACGATTATGACCTTGACAGTTATTATGAAGACGCGCAAGACGCGATTGAAACCCTTGTTGAATACATTGAGGAACAACAGGGTGATGATTATGATACTTCTAAAGCAGAAGTTGTTCTTGCACAAGCTGAAGCGTATCTTGAAGACGCTGAAGAACTTGTCCTGACGAAGAAAGGGGTTGGCGCAATTTCCAAACTTCTCAACGCGCAGCAAACCGCTCAACGCGGATTAAATAGTGAATATTATAAGGCTGGTTCTGGAAGTTCCTCCGGTGGATCCGCAACTGCAGATTATCAGGCATTTGTTGATTGCATGGAAAGCGCAAGCTATTCCTACCAGCGTACCGCATGTTACGATGATTATGGTATTGACGGCGATACCCAAACAGAAATCGCTGACTGCCTTGCTGCCGCAAACGCTGAAGATGAACGTCTTGATTGCTACTCTGAAGCTGAAGAAGAAGCCGCATTGCAGGAAGGCGATGACGAAGAAGCATTGCGCGATCGCTTGGAAACACTTGAAGATGATCTTGATGATCTTGAAGATGATGTGACTGCGCTTTACAACGAGCTTTCGCAGAGCGGAGAAAGTTCCACAAGCGATGATTATAAGGATGTTGATAGTGCAATAGACGATCTTCTTGATGAAGTGCAGGAAGCAAACCAAGGATACGCTGATGACATGGATGATATTGACACAAAGATTGACCTTGGCGATGAAAGCGAGGCAGATGATCTGCTTGATGATCTTGAAGACGAAGTCGCGGATTACATTGAAGATATGGAAGCAGAAATCGCTGATATTCAAGATGATATTGACGCATTATAGGTGAGACTATGAACTACAAACATGTATTCCTTATTTTTGTTTTGGTTGTTTTATTTTTGTCTGTTATCGGTTGCGCAGACAAAGAAGCAGCTGAAACAGAAGAAACAACTGATGAAACTGAAACAACAGAAGAATCCGCAACTGCATATGATCCTGAGGTCGTTGATCAGTTGACAGAAGATCTTGATGATATGAGCTGGTAGATCCATGAAAAAACTCCTCATCAATGGTTTGTTTATTTTGGTTTTTATCGCGCTCATTGTCGCGGTAGTGATGGGTCTTTCAAAACTTCGCGCAGTTGATACTTCTGACGCAGAAGTGGATAGCTTGCTTGAGGGACAAGAACAGGCTATTGCTGATGAGAAAGCTGTGCAAGAACAGGCTGCGGTAAAAGTGAGTGTTTCAAATACTTCCGCGAATAAGACGAATACGTCGAAGACTACGACGACAAAAACAACGACCCCTAAAACAAGTTCTTCGTCATCTAAGACAGATTCTTCTGCAAATGGCGATATTGATGATTTCTTGAATGAGTTAGGATAAATGTTCGAAATATTGACACTTCAACTATATCTTCTTTGGATGATGTTTTCCTCTCCACTCATGTATTTTTCCGCTCTTGATTTCTATGTCATCCGCTCTTCGCAATGTCGCGATCTGCTTTCTTGAAAGAATAGGAAAATGCTTTGTCGCATCAATCTTATCCACAATATAACCTATGTATTCTTCGTCTGTTATCCAGTTCTTTGCATTAAATTGTTTTAGGTTTATGGGGTTTGTGTATGAACGCAATGTTTTCTTTTTTGTTTCATTTTTGATATACTCATGAAAGTATGACATGACTAATTCTCGAATTGTTTTATAGACAGGCTCTCTATATCTTAAGACCGCATGATTTGTTTTTGAAATAGCGCCCCAATGTCCATGCTGCTTAAACACTGCTATGACATGATCTTCATCACTCTTTACCGCAGTGAGATCGACAATTAATGGAGGTTGTCCGTGAAATTGGAGGATTGCCGCTGCAAGACACGCCGCCTCTATGCAATGCGCGCGATTTTGTTTGAGTACTTCCCGCGGAGAAAAAAATGTATCTTCTCCTGACGCTTCAAAGTTAATGGGAATGGTGTCTATAAGATCTTGGATTTTTTGTGGTGTATCGTATTTTCTGAATAGATTTATTTCATCTTGATTTAAGCCGAACATGTTATCTCTTTATTTTGTACTTTATTTAATATTTTGTTTTTTTGGAGTGTATGACATGATCTTCTTTTACTAAACGAAAATCAGGAAAAAATAACAACAATAATGGCGGCCTACGGACAAAATTCTCTGAATTTTGTCCTACGCGACACCCCAAGGGGTCATCCCCCGTCGCGTCGGCGCCATTGTTGTTATTTTTTTACCGTATTAAAGCACATAGGCTCGAGCGTTTCATGCGAGAGCCTATGTGCTGAGACGCGAGCATTTGTCGAGCGTCTCATTTTCATTTTTGAATTCTATTCCCAAACGATAAACAATATAAACTCAGCAACTCTCACTGATATTATGGTTTCTGTAATTATTGGCGGGCAATTTGGCGATGAAGGCAAAGGCAAACTTGTCGATGTTTTCGCGAAAGACGCAGCGTACATTGTTCGCTATCAAGGAGGCGCAAACGCAGGACACACCCTCAACGTCAACGGCAAAGAAACAATTCTTCATTTAGTGCCATCCGGTATTCTCTATCCGCACACGAAAAATGTGATTGGCAATGGTGTTGTTGTTGATCTTCTCGCGCTCAAAGAAGAACTTGATGTTCTTCATGAAGCGGGAATTTCTGTTTCTGGCAGATTATTTCTCAGCGATCAGGCGCACATTCTTTTTCCGTGGCATCGCCTTCTTGATGGGCTTCATCATAAAGGACGCCTCGGAACAACAGGTCGTGGCATTGGTCCAGCGTACGCGGACAAAATTAACCGTGTTGGCATTCGCTTTGGCGATTTCTTGACTCCTCATCTCTTTGCGGAAAAATTCAACGCGCAATATGACGCAGCTGTGTATTCCCTACAACAACATTGCACTTCTGTTTATGATGTGCAGGAAATGCTTCGCGACATGAAGTATGCTGAGGTCGATATTACTCGTTATTTTTCTCTTGAACATTGGCTTGATAAACATCAGATTCTTGTGGAATATACCGCGATCTTGACTCCTTTATTGTCTTCGATTTGCAATACTCCTGTCCTTCTTCATAATGCGATTATTAGTCATGAAAAGGTTGTCTTGGAAGGCGCGCAGGGAACATTCCTCGATGTTGATCATGGGACGTATCCTTTTGTGACCTCTTCCAGTACGACAGCTGGTGGCGCTTGCACAGGTTCTGGTATTGCGCCCCGTTACATTGGCAATGTGTATGGTATCTTTAAGGCGTACACGACTCGTGTGGGAGAAGGACCATTTCCGACTGAATTGCAGGATGCTGTTGGAGAGAAACTTCGCGCAATTGGGCATGAATATGGCGCAACAACCAAACGACCGCGACGCTGTGGGTGGTTTGACGCAGTGCTTGCGAAACATTCTATTCTGGTGAATGGCATGACGGGGATTATTCTTACAAAGCTCGATGTGTTGAGCTCATTTGAGGAGATTAAGATTTGTGTTGGATATGAGTACAATGGGAAGCCGCTTGATGTATTTCCAAGTAATGCCGAGATTTTGTCTCGTGTGAAACCCGTGTATGTTTCTGTTCTTGGCTGGAATACAGATATTACTTCTTGCACTTCTATTGACCAGCTTCCTGACAACTGTCAAGCATACATTAAGAAACTAGAAGAAGCAATAGGAAACCCTATTTCAGTGATTTCTGTCGGACCTGAACGGGAACAGACGATTTTTGTTGAGTAATTATTCTTTCTCTTCTTTCTCAATATCCATTCCACATTCGTCGCAGTACGTTGCCTTTTCCTCGAGCTCATTGCCACAAAAGGAACATCCTACTTGTTGGGGGATTTGCATGCTGGTTTTATGGCAAGAAGAGTATTAATATTTTGTTGTTTTGGTGAGTATTTCTGTCTTTTCGTTGTTTTTCTTTCGTTTATACTTACTTGAAAGATAAATTGCTACTATAGCAGGTAGCAATCCAAATGGCTGAGAAAATTCTGCTTCACTTAAAGGTACTTTGGTGATGATAGAAAATGTTGCCCCTATAAGTAATTCTGCCATAAAATTGACTATTCCCGTCACAAAAAAGAACCATATGCATATCCTGTTTTTATCAAACTCTATTGCTTTCTTATCTATTCTTTTTAACGTTTCTTTTAGGACAAAATAATAAACAGTCAAATTTACTCCAATCACAAAGAAAGTATAACCTAACTCAATACCGCTACTATATTCTTTAAGATTGAATAATGCTATCATTATTGGTTCAATAAACCATAGTAAAAAAGAAATGATGGATGTGATGATTACAAAGTAAATGCTGTTCCTTATTGTGATTTTATTATGTATTTGTTTATCACTTTTTGATAAATCTATTTGTCCTTTTTTTCTTTTTTTGAATGGTCTAATTCTCAATACATACAATAATAGTATTACCAGAGAGCCGATTACAAGGATAAAGTTGAGTATAATTAATATAATTCCAATCAATCGAACATCCATATTCTCAAACCTTACACGTCGTACACTTCTTGAGCACGCGTTCCTGCGCGATCTGTTCTGCGACCATACGTGGCATCTTCTTCTCTTTCGCTGCGCGGGTTAAGACTTCTTCTGTATTCCGCACAATCTTTTCTTCGACGACTTTGAACATATATTTTTCATCTTTACCAATATGTTCTACCCACGAAGAAATAACGCCGCCCGCGTTCGCGACAAAGTCAGGCACGACAAGAATTCCTTTTTCGTGCAACATTTTCTCCGCGTTGACACTCATCGGAATATTACTTCCTTCAACAATCAATTTTGCTTTCACTTTTGAAACATCGCTGTCTTTAAGTAAATCTGGAATCGCCGCAGTCACGAGGACGTCGCAATCCACCGCAATCACTTCTTCAGCAGGATGCACTGTTCCTTCGCCATACAACGTGACTGTTTTTTTCTCAGCTTTTGTTTTCGCGAGTTTTTCAAAGTCAAATCCTTTTTGATTGACGATAAGTCCTTTTGAATCAGAAACCGCGACCACTTTGCCTCCTGCTTCTGTCACGAACTTTGCGACAAACCAGCCAACATTTCCAAATCCTTCAATCGCGACACGAATTCCTTTGACATCTTTTTTCATGTGCTTTAACGCGACAAGCATGGAATGGAAACACCCAAATCCTGTACTGCCGAGTTCATGCGGAATTCCGCCAATTGTTTTTGGTTTTCCCGTGCACGCTTTCATCGAGCCATTTGCTTTCGCGAAGACTTCCATTTCATGCTCTGCCATGTTCATGTCAGGTCCTGCGACATATAAAGATGGACAGACTGCTTTTAGCGCTTCGGAAAACGCAGCGACGAGTTCGTCTTTCTTTTCCTGTGATATTTTTCTGTCATCCGCGATAATGCCTGCTTTCGCGCCGCCAAAGGGGAGATCCGCAAGCGCGTTTTTCCAGGTCATTGCTCGCGCTAATCGTGATACTTCTGTAATAGAAACTGTTGGAGTCATACGAATGCCGCCTTTTCCAGGACCAAGCGCGGTGTTGTCGATGACGACAAATCCATGCACGCCTATTTTTGGATTATATACTTCAAGAATCTTTTCCGGACCAAAGTTATCGAATGTTACCATTGTTATCACTCCTTATTTCTTAATGCCAAAATGAAGAAGGCGCAGTTTTTATAGTTTGTGAATTGAAGAAAAAATACCCTCATTTTTTATATCTTCTTATTTTCAAGCTTTTTCTTTTCCGTTAAGTTCAAAAAATTGTTTTTGGAAACGACATTTTCTCCAGTTTCCTGCTCTAGTTCCTTTCTCGCGTTCTGTGCTATTTGCCCTCCTCTTTGCGCAGCTTGTTTATTCTCATAAAATCCTTGTGCATCTCTTGTTTTTGTTATATCTGTTGTCGCTTTCTCTCCAAACATAGTAAAAATGAGCTCCCAATCACTCATATGATCTCGTAAGTTTTGATTTTTCTTACTTATTCCTTTGAAATCTTTGTATTCTTGTACTGTCTTTCCAAACGTTGCTTTTGTAATCTCATTTGTTAAGATTGCAAAGTCTGTTTCTTCTGTTATACCCCTTCCTTTCCATTCTTCTGTCAGTTCTTGCCGTATTGCTATGCCTCTGAGTCTTTTATCAATCCAATCTTTGGGATATCCTTTGAGTTCGTAGTATTCTTTTACTCGGTCTTGTGCCAGTTCAGGGTTTTCTATCTCTTGAATTCGTTCATACCCTACTTGCGCTAACCACTGTTTGAAAGGTTCTGCTTTCTTTGATGGAATTGATTGAATGATACGGAATAATGTCCGTGTATTGGCACAATCTGTCTCTCGTAATTTTCCATCTTCAGCAGGAAGTTTCAACTGTACACAATTTGTGGACAGTTCAATTCCTTGTTCAGCTTCCCTTGTTTTAAGCATTGACCAATAGTTTCGTGGATTATTGCTTTCAGTAAGAGCTTCAACAACATCAACAACAGAAAAATACCATTCCTCATTATACCATATTCTTCTTATTTTTTTATCTTGAAATACTACTAAGTGTTTGTTTTCATCAGCCATAAAATAAGATTATTTTCCAACTTTATATACTTCACGCTGGCGTGTCTAGTGTGGGGAGTGGCACTGCTTTACTGAGAATAACCGCACGAGACACAAGTTTTGTCTTGTGGGGTTCTTTCTTTTCCAGAGGAATGATACTTCATTTCTTTTCTTCTACTGTTTCTTTCTTTGTACTGTTTTCCAAATATTGTACAAGCAATCGCAATCCAACTCCTGTTGAACCTTTTTGCACATAATCATTATCTCCATCTGCCCAGGATGTGCCGCCAATATCAAGATGCAGCCACTTGCTGTCTCCGATAAACTCCTTCAAGAACACCGCGCCAGCAATCGTGCCTGCCTCTCCTTTTGGTCCACCAATATTTTTGATATCCGCGACATCGCCTTTGATACTTTCACTGAAATCATCAAATAATGGAAGTTGCCAGCAGCGTTCAAATGTTTCATTTCCCGCAATGATCATGCGATCAACCATGTTTTGTTCATTGCCCATAATCGCGGTGACTGATTTTCCCAACGCGACAAACGCCGCGCCTGTCAACGTCGCGATGTCAATAATTTCTTCTGGTTTGAACTTTGTCGCAAAATGCAGCGCGTCAGATAGAATTAATCTTCCTTCCGCGTCTGTATTCATGATCTCTACTGTTTTTCCATTGGATGCTTTAACGACGTCTCCTGGCTTTACCGCTGTTCCAGACGGCATGTTTTCCACTGTTGGAACAATCGCAACGAGATTTATTGGTAATTTTAATTCTGCCGCAGTTTTAATGACATTAAGCATAATCGCGCCACCAGTCATGTCATGTTTCATTGTTTCAATGGAACCTGTTGGTTTGAGGTTTATTCCCCCTGAATCAAAAGTCACTCCTTTTCCGACCAATGCGATTGGCGCTTTTGCTTTTGACCCTCTATACTCTACGACAATTAACGCAGGTTTTTGGCTGCTTCCTTGGCTGACCGCAAGAATGCAATTCATGCCTTGTCTGCGCATATCCGCTTCATCAAGAATTGTGCATTTCATCCCACACTTTTTCGCGTACTTTCTCGCTGTTTCCGCGAGATACGTTGGCGTGACCAGATTTGACGGACCATTCGCAAGATCTTTGACTGCGTTTGCATGTTCTGCGATGATCGCAGCGCGCTCTATTGCTTTGGTGATTGCACTTGGATTTTCATCTGCGTCAAGATAAAAGAAAAGTTTTGTTGGTTTTTTGTTCTTTGCTTTTTCCTGTGTTTTGTATGTATCATAAAGATACGAACTTAAGACTGCTCCTTCTGTCAACGCAGCGTATGCTTGTTCAGGAGTGATGTTTTTCAGTCCATAACACGGACTCATAATCGTGAAATCTTTTTCTTTGTATTGCTGCAATCCTTTGACCATCTTTCCCGCGAGTTTTCTTAAGGATTCTAACGTTACTTTTTCAGGATCACCAAGACTTGCGAGAATGATTCGCTTTGCGTGAATTTTCCCTAATGTTAATGTGGTACATGTTTTGTTGTTGACGTGAAACTCATCATCATCGTGGACTATTTTTGTTAACGCGTCGTTGAAAAGGGTGTCCACTTTTGTGTATGCTTCTGTTTTGTTCGCGATATTTTTGAATAGCGGAATAACAAGTGTTCCTGTTTCTATATGCTCAACTGGTCCTGTTTTTATGCTGACATCCATGCTCTGCTCACCTGCTTCAGAAGTAAACCATTTCATGAGAAAATGACAATCTGTTCAACTATTTAAAGGTTGAGAAAATAAGATTTTTTTACAACTCTTCGATCCCTTTTCTCTCAGAAAATCCTGTTTCTAACGAATGCCAATGTTGGATACTTTTCTCTCCTATTTTCCAGCAGAGGAATATTTCTTTTCCTTCTTTTGTCTTGCTGTAAAAATCAACAAGCCCTTGTTCTATGTCTTTGACATAACAGCCATGCGAGATGATTGCATCGAGATGACTGTAAATAGTGAGGTAGAGTTTGTGATATTCCTTCGTGTAGCGGATGTTTTTTGCGTGCGACAGAAATTCATCATTGAATTCCAGTTCAATGCTTAGCAGGAGTCGTAGCGCGTCGAGCAATCGGTGCACTTCCAGAATATGCTCTTCAATTTGTGGAAGAAGAAGATTCGCCTGTTCTACGGAGAAGTACTTTTTTCCTGGAAGATGCAGGGTTGTTTGCAGCTCTTCGAGTTTTGGGATCATTGCATTCTTTAGGTGTTGCTTCTATTTATTGGTTGTTGTTTTTGTTATTCTCTTTCTTTGTTTATTTTATTATTGCTTGATCTGTTCTTATCTCTATAAAACCCCATTGCACTTCTGTGCAATGGGTCCCCCTGACATTTTTTGCTTTGCTGGTGCGCGTAATTTTTTTACTGCTCAGCTCCTCCTTGCCTTGCTGCTCCATGAATCGCCTTGCAGTCCTATTGAATCCCTATGCTATTATTAATTTTTTATAACGGATTGAGAATATAAACAATGAATCGAAAAATAACGAGAAGTTAAATGCTATTATAATATTTCTTCAACAATAACGCGTCCTGCTCAATATTTGGACTTTCGCAGATCAAAACACCTGTACAGTTAAATTCTTTGAGTGTTTTCAGCAGATCTTTATAATTCATATCTGATTCTTTTAGTGGAAGATGGTTTCTCTCTCCTTTTTCTGAATAATTAATGCCCGCAAGATGAATATGCATTTCCTTCAGCGCTGTTTTTCCCAACGTCTTTTCATAGAAACTCAGCATTTCATGGAACTCATCTTTTGTATTTAACTTTCCGCCAGTTCTCGCGTGCAAATGCGCGAAATCAATGCATGGAAGTACTTGGTCAAACTCTGCGCTGAGATTGCACAATTCTTTCAAATCTCCAAACTGCGTTGGCTTGCCTGTTGTTTCTGGCCGAACCCATATTTTTAGTCCCGCGTCTTTGACTTGCTGCATTACTTCTGTCATGTGTTTTTTCACTATGTTATACACTTTCTGCGGATCCTGCTTTTGATAAAACGCGGCATGAAACGTCACGCTATATCCTCCACACGCGTTCGCGACTGTCGCAGCGTTGAGAATTCGTTGAATGCTCGCAGGAATTTTTTCTTTTTCTAATGACGCGAGATTGATGAAATATTGTCCATGGCAAGTGAGCGCGACTTCACTTTCTTCCGCGACTTTTTTTATTTCTGGCGCTTTTTCAAGTTTAATATTGACTGATTGCACAAACTCTAACTCCATCGCGTCAAGACTGAGATTGTTGACTTGTTGTATTCCTGTTGCAGTTGATCTTCCTTTTTGCGGTGTGCTTAATGGAATACCGCTTGTCCCAAAGAGAAGTTTGTTGAAGGTCATTAAATTTTATATCTCCTTTTCGTTTATATACTTTTTTAGTTGAATCCAAAAACTACATAAATAACATTTCTCTAAAAAGAGTTTGCATGAAAAAAATACTTTTTACGTTGTTTCTTGTTTTCATTCTTTCTCTTCTTTCTTGCACTGAGCAGGATGATGCTCAACAAATTGAGCAGGGTCAAGATCCTTGTGGAGATGGCACTTGCGATGCTGCTGAACAAGAGGATGCAACACTCTGTCCGGAAGATTGTGTGGCTCTGTCTTCTGAAGATAAAGCAGACTTATGCACGCAAACAAGCCAGATTTTTCCACTAAACGAAGCGGAACAGCTTGCAAAAGATGGCACGCCTATTACTCTTTACGTTGCGACAAGTGATGATGGAATCACCTTTGAAGAACCCAAAGTGTTTATTGAAGGAGGCGGTGTTCCAAGCATTACTACTGGAGAAGATGGAACGCTTGTTGCTGTGTTTCAATGGTTTCCTGAAGTATATGATCCTCAAATATATAACAAAGTGGGTGTTCGAATTTCTCAAGACAATGGCACAACATGGTCAGAGCCGCAAATTATTTGCCTTACAAACTTTCCTGACGATCTTCAGGCACCTTACGACCCCACATTAACTACAACAGAAGATGGCATGTATCGTCTCTTTTTCACTACACATGTCCTTGGCTTGGATGTGCAGTTCTATTATGGTTCTGCGCTCTCTGAAGATGGCATACACTACACCTTTGAGGAAGGACAGCGATTTGTCTATGGAAATGAAAGTGTTGTTGGTAGTTCTGTTGTTCGCGTTGAAGATAAATGGTATATGCTTGCTCCTTTAGCAAAACAAAATGGCAAAGCAATGGACGCAGTCTCCACAGATGGACTTACTTTTGAAGCATCTTCCAGCAATAGAGACGAACATTTCGCGTGGGTTGGAAACATGGTCAATGTTGAAGGAACTATTTCCTTCTATGGTAATGGCTATTTCAGCAGCACAGAAGATGGAGAAGATTGGACTGCCTTACAGGCGCTTCCAATAAAAACAGGAGATCCCGGAATTACGTACACTTCTAGTGGGACTTATTTCATTATTTATCCTGAAGCGAATAATTAGATCCTTTTCTTTTCCAAAGGTATAAATATCTCTTTCTCTATGGAACCATACTGTGGCAAAGAACTATCTCTTTCATCGAAAAACAGAATCACTTCGTGAAATAAAAGAAGTCATCAAGCGGCTTCCTAAAAAAGATGAAGCGCTCTGGATTGATATTCACGAAAACAGAGATGACTTTCTCGCGATAAAAGATCTTTTCAAACTACATCCCCTTACTGTTGATGATTGTCTCAAAAAAGAAACACGGATTAAATTGGAAGTGTTTGACAATTACCTACTCCTTATTGTTTATGGTATCAATGTCAGCAAAGGCGGCATTCACATACAAGAAGTTGACTTTATTCTCGGCAAAAATTTTGTCATCACAAACCATCTGAACGACATTGAATCCATTATTCAGCTGCAAAATGATCCAAAAACACTTCAGAAATTGCTGAACAAGGGTCCAGAATTTATTGTGCAGTACATTATGGATAGGCTTGTTGAGTCTTTCTTTCCCGCGATTGAAAAGATTGACGAAGAAATTGATTCCATTGAAACAAAGATCTTTCATAAGGCAGACGCGAACACGCTCGCGCGGCTTTTTCGCTTTAAACAGCATGTCATGGATTTGAAACGACATACTGGAAATCATCGCGAAGTGGTGAGCTCTCTCGCAAAAAGAACTGTTCCTTTCCTTTCTCCTCGCTCTGAAGTTTATTTCCGCGATCTTTATGATAAAGTTATTCGAGTTTCCGAGTTTATTGAAACACAGCGCGAAATTGTCGCGAACATTGTTGAAACCCACACCATTGTGGTTTCCAACAAAATGAACGAAATTATCAAAGTCCTGACTATTATCACGACTATCGCGATGCCGATGACAGTTATAGGTACGTGGTATGGGATGAATTTTGAGTTTATGCCAGAACTGCATTGGAAATGGAGTTATCCTACAGCATGGGTCGTTATGATTGTTTTTACTATTGGCATGCTTTATTATTTCAGAAGGAAAGAATGGGTTTGATTGTTTTAGGTTTACAAAATGTAAAATTTTGAAAGAAGAAAAATAACTTCTAAACTCTTTCTTTGAATTTAGAATCCCTTTACTTCTGCTTCAGGAGTCGCTTCCTGTTTTCGCTTCTCAAACTTTACTGTTGATGGCGTGACCATAAGCAAATCATTGCTGAGCGCGCCAAGACCCCAGCGCATTTCTTCACATTTTTGCTTCAGCTTATTGCTCAGCATTTTGAGTCCAGTAAAGTCGCTGTTCTTTAGCATCGATATATCCAGAACAACAATGCTGTTGTTTCGAACCATATCAAGAATTATCTGATATTCCATGTCTGATTTGAGTTTGTGCACTTTTATTGTCAGCTGTCCATGCTTTCCTTCTTCAAGCTGCTTCATCTGCTGCTCACTCAGATCAACTGTGACATACTCATCTTCAAAATTCGATGCATTGGAGGCCTGACCATAAGAAGCTCCGTTATCCTCAACACCTGCAAGTCTGTCCAAAAATCGCGTCAACACTTTCTTCATAGGAAACACCTCTGACAATACTAAAGAATTTAGAAATTATAAAGTTATTGATCTCTGCTTGAAATTACTTGCTTGCAGGCTTTACAGAAGTTCGCTTGATGTCAATAGGAACAACTCCTTTTTCGAATTCAAGCTTCGCGATTTCTATAGGATTAAAACGGATAGCTTCAAGGTCTTTCTCAGAAAGATCAATGTTAAACGGAGCACCCATCGCAATCTGCAACGCGCGAGCACCAATGATTCGTGTCTTCTCAAATCGTGTGTATTTCATGATCTTCTCCTCCAAGGATACGCTTATAATTGTCTTATTGATTCAAAAAATTGCTGTTCATTTATATATTTTCTTGTATTAAACCGTGCCTTACTCTATATCCGCTTCGACACAGATATCTTTGCCTACTTGCGTGTAGTAGACATTGGTGAGCCTTATTTCCTTCTCCATCAACTTCTTTGTTGTTTCAAACACAGGCACCCCTGTTCCATATATCTTTGGCGCGATAAAAAAACAGATTCTATCTATGAATTTTTGTTCTAGACATGCGGCGTTTACTTCCGCGCCACCCTCTATAAGGACAGAGAGAATGCCTAATTCAGGAAGTTTTTTGAAGACTTCTTTGAGCGCGACATGAACCCCTTCTGTGACAATGAATCGTACTCCTTTTTTCTCCAACGCTTCCTGCTTTTTCTTATCTCTCGCTTTTGTTGTGGCAATAATTACACTTTTGTTTTGAAGGACTTTTGCTGTCAAATGGATTTTTAATTTGCTGTCTAAAATAACTGGAATTGGCTGCTTTTTGCAGGGAATTCTGCAGTTGAGCAGAGGGTCATCACTGAGAATTGTTCCAATTCCTGTCAATATAGCGTCATGATCTCTTCGCAACTCATGCGCTTTGTAGTGTGATTCAGGTGATGAGATTGTTGCTCTTGTCGCAGGCGCGGGCGCAATTTTTCCGTCTAAGGTCATCGCGGTCTTGAGTGTTGCGTATGGTCTTTTCTTCTTTTGTGTGTGAAAAAATTTTTTGTATAACGCCGCGCATTCTTTTCCTAAAATTCCTACATTTACTGTTATTCCCGCTTGGATTAACGCAGTTATTCCGTTTCCATTGACCAGTTCATTCTCGTCTCTGCAGCCAATGACGATTCGCTTGATTCCCGCGACAACTATCGCGTCAACACAAGGAGGTGTTTTTCCAAAATGACAGCAGGGTTCTAAGGTGACATACATTGTTGCGCCGTCGGGAAGAATTCTTTTTTGTTCCGCGCTTTTGAGCGCCTGAATTTCCGCGTGGGCTGCTCCAGCTTTTTCGTGAAAGCCTTCGCCAATAATCATATTGTTTTTGACAATAACGGCTCCCACCTGCGGATTTGGCGCAGGATACGCTTTTTGCGCGATCAGGAGTGCATGCTGCATGTAGAAAAGATCAGCTTCATGCTCATCGTGAAATTTGCTTTTGCTTTGTGGTAGTTGTTTTTCTTGCTTCTTCATTTTCTTCTTCTCTTTTGTATGTTTCAAATTCTTTGCTCATACATTATTTAATAAATGTCCCATCTTTTCTTTCTTTGTCGTGAGATATTCTTTGTTGTGCATTGTTGGTTCAATTTCTAAAGAGATTCTGTCCACCACATGAATTCCACTTTTGTTTAACGCTTGTATTTTTTCAGGATTATTGGTCAACAGTTTTATTGTTGTGATATTGAGATTTTTCAGAATTTCCACTGCACTTGTGTACTCTCGTTCGTCTGGTTTAAATCCAAGCAATTCATTCGCTTCAATAGTATCAAATCCTTTTTCCTGCAGATGATATGCTTGTAGTTTTGGAAGCAAGCCAATTCCTCTTCCTTCCTGACGCATGTACAGAATAATTCCAAGCCCTTCTTTCTCTATTCTTAGCATTGCCGCTTTGAGTTGGTCACCACAATCACAACGCTGTGATCCAAGAATGTCTCCTGTGAGACATTCTGAATGAATTCTGGTGAGAATATTTTGTTTGTTTGTTGGATCTCCTTTGAGAATAGCAAGATGCGTGATTCCTGTTTTTTCTTCTTCAAATGGAATTGCCGTGAAATCTCCATACTCGCTTGGAAGGTGGATTGCGTTATGGCGAATGAGCGAGTGTGTTGCTCTTTTTTCTTTGTTTTCCTCTTCTTTTTCTTCTTGGTTTATGTCACTTTTATTTTCTTCTCTTTTTTGTGTTCCTTGGTTTTCTTGTATATACGCAACAAGTTCTTCTATTGAAATGATTGGAAAATTATATTTTCTCGCGAATGTTTGGAGTTGTTCTTCCCGCATCATGCTTCCATCAGGATTCATCAATTCTGCGAGCACTGCGATTGGTTTTCTTTTTGCGAGCTTGCAGAGCTCTACTGCCGCTTCTGTATGTCCTTGTCTTTCAAGAATACTTTCTTTTGCTTGGAGTGGAAAGATGTGTCCTGGTCGCGTGAAATCTTCTGGCTTTGTTTTTGGATCACAAAGCGCTTGAATTGTTTGCGCTCGTTCTGCCGCGCTGACTCCTGTCTTTGTTTCTTTTGCGTCGATGGAGACAGTGAACGCGCATCCATGGCGTGCAGTGTTGTTTTCTACCATTAATGGGATCTTGAGTTTTTTTAGGATGTTTTTTTCGCAGGGGACGCAAATGATTCCAGATGTGTGTTGGAGCATAAACGCGATGTCTTGCTCTTTGATTGTTTCTGCAGGGTAGATCACATCTGCTTCGTTCTCGCGATCGTTTGCATCGGTGACGATTATAGGTTTCCCTGATTGGAAGGAAGTGATTGCTGTTTGTATTCTTTTTGTTTCAGTTTGATTCATATTTTCACATTCTTTCTATTGCTTTTGAATCGCTTCACTGCTTGATCATTATTCATCTCTTTTTTTAATACTTCCATAAAGGATGAATTGTGCAGTAGGACTTTACTGGCGCGTGTTTTTGTTGTTGAGCGATTACAGAGCAAATGAAACAGCGATCATATTTTATTCAACATTTGAATTAACTCAACAACCGCGTCAACGCCATGCTTCGCGTAACTTTCATAGCGTTCCATTGCTTGCTGCTTTGAGACGTTGTGTCCAATGATACTCAACGCAACAGGTTTTTCATATTCAAGTGTGAGATTGCTAATCTGCCGCGCCGCATTATCAGCGACATGCGCGTCATGGCTTGTTCCTCCACTGATCACTACACCAAGCGTCACAATTCCTTGGATGTTTTCTTTCTGCAGTAATTTCTTTACCGCAAGCGGCATATCAAACACACCTGGAACATGGATGATTTGCGCAATGTGGATGTTTTTTTCTTTCGCGCGTTTTTCCGCGACTTTGACCATCTCACGTGTTATCTCTTCATTAAAATCCGCGACGACAATTGCGATTGAAATGCGCGTCTTGTCTTCTGTATTTGGAATTATTGTGTTTTTGTTTGTGGTCATCGTACTCACTCCAAACTTCCGACATGCGATTTTCCTTGCCGTAATCCTTTTCCCGCGAATGGTGTTAATGTGGTTCTTCCTTTCAGTAATGCGATTGCGTTCTTTGCGTGCTTGTACGCGCGGTCATGCGCAAGCGCAACAAGCTTTTTTGGATCTGCTTCTTCATCCGCGTGCGCGAATACTTCAAGAATATGTTTATTGGTCATGAGCATTGCGTGTTGGATGCCAATGGATGCTTCATGTGCGCATTGTTTGTCAATAGGCATTGGTCCAGGCATACCGAGAGCGATTGCGATATCGCACTTATTGTTGGTGAGCAAAGATTTGCACGCGACAGGAAGATCTTTGATTCCAGGGACTGTGTAGCGGATAATTTCTATTTTCAATTCTTTGTCTTCTTTCTGCGCATCGTTGAATGCTTGCTCGACTGCCTTGTACATATCCATTTGCGCAAAGGTAGTGTCCGCGACTCCGATTCTCCAGATTATATTCATTTATTTCACCTATTGTTGTTATTTTCTCTTTAACTTACATTAATCTCCTTCCCATTCTCCAATTTCAATATTGATCGTAAATTTGCTGCCGCGATAATTTCTACTGTTTCGAGCGTGTGCGTTGTTCTGTCAGGAACAATCACCGCGCCCGCAACTTTTTTCGCGATAAGGATAGGATAACATTTGAGACCACCAAACGTTCGTTCTTTTGTTTGGAAACCACTGATGTAGAGCTGTTTCTTTGCCGCAAGAAATACTGCTGCTGTATTTTTGTCCACTGCAAGATTTAATGTTCCTGGATATGGCGTGAAATTTAATAAGCTTTGAAACTGCTGCTTGTACTGCTCCTGACTCATATAGAATTTTCCTTCTCCTAATCCGTCTTTGACTATTCCTGTCAAATTTGTTTGCTGACTCAGAATTTGTTGGAGCTCGCCATGCAATGTTCGTAATTTTCCTTTTCCTTTTTCTGTGAGGCTTAATGTTACTCCAATGGGTGTTGTTTGTTTCTTGATGCTTCCTTCTTCATCGAGCTCTTGCAATTTTCTTGAGACTGTTTGTTGCGAAATATCAAGCTCTGCCGCAAGTAGCACTGTTGATGATGTCAAGGTTCCATGCAGTCCTGCTTTGTTTGCGATGTAGAGGAGGATAGGGAGGTCTTTCATTCTTCTTTGGATCTTCTGACTACTTATAAATGTTACGCAACCTAGAAATGGGTAGGCTTATGAAAGGAGTTTTATGCCTTTTCTATACTCTTCTCTTGTTTGCGTTGACTGTATTCCTGCTTTTACCGCTTCATGCATCATTTCCGCTACAGTTATTCCCACTTCCTGCGCAGCCTTGTCTAATGAACAAAGACCTTTTCTATAATACTCCATGTATTTGTTTAATAATAATTGTTTTCTTCCAAGGAGAATTAATTCTTTCAATGCTTTTGTTTTGTCTACACGTTCTTCTTCTGCAGTTTTCTCTACCATTTTGATTATTTCTTTTTCAAGTCGTGCTCCTAAAAATTCAACTTCACTCATTTGAGATCCTCCTCCGCGTCTTCAATAAGATAGCTTTGAAACCACCCTTCTTTCTTGAGGATTTCTAAGCTCTCTTTTGCTTTTTCTTTTGTAATCTTCTTATTCTTATATAAACTTACAATGCATTCTATGCTTCCTACTAATGGCAACTCAAACACTTTTGCAACTTTTCTTCCTTGAAGGTTGTCTGTGACAATAATAATTTCTTTTTCCTTTAACCCAACCGCAATTATTGACGCTTCTCCTTTTCCCATGTTATAATCATTCATTATCTTTTCTGTTATCTCTTTTGGATGAAATACATTTCTTATTTTCTTCTCATTCAACAAGCGATCTAACAAAAGAGCGTCCGCAAAAAGCTTTTTTTTTCCCGCTAACACTTCTTCTGCCACAGCGGAAGTGATAGTTGCTTCATGTACTTCTGCCAATTTTTCAAGTACGGACGCCTTTGCGAGTAAGATAATACTACATGAATCAATCAGGAGTTTCTTCATTTAACGTTATTAAATACTGTTAAATATATAAATTTTGCTGTAAAAAATAGAAAAGATTAAATAATAATCTCTTCAGAAAGTAAAAGATGGCAAAGAAACAGGTTTCTTCAGTCTCTCCAGACAAATTTTTCATGACTCTTGTTATTATCGTCGCTATTCTCGGTATCTTTGTCATGATTGTTTATGATACTGATATTCTTTCCCTTCGAAAAGAAGATACACTTATCGGTCAGGCGTTAAGCGTTAAGAAAGGCACAACAGGAACTTCAGGTTCTCTCACCTTAGAAGAGCTTACTTCAACAGTTTCTTCTAACTCTTTAAAAACAGCATCTCAAATCAATAAGCTCGAAGAGCGCATTGTGGATTTGGAGTCTAAAGTAACATCTTTAGAAGGAACTATTGATGACTTAACAGAGGGTTCTTCCAGTTCAGGGAGTAGTTCGTCGGGAAATTCCGCTAAACCTGGCGAAGGCGCGTATTCATAACATTTTCTTTCGAAAACCCAAAGGTTTATATAGAAAAATGACTGGAAAGATGTAAGTCATTTTCAAAATGAGGTGTTATTATGGGAAAAGAGGATAAAACAAATACATATCTTTTAGCGTTAGTAGGAATTGTTGGCTTTGTCGCTGTTGTTGTTTTGATAATGAACGCAGCAGGTTCTTCCAGCGATTTAGCAGGAGAAGCGTATTCCGCGAAGACTGTGAGTCTTGGTTCTTCAGGATTGAAGTCGTGGAATGTTGAAGATTGCACTGCTTGTGATGATGGCAGTTTATACTGCGGTACTGGCGCAGTTGTTTGCCCGACACAAGAATGAATATTTTAAAAAAAGAGGTGTCATAATGGCTAAAGAACAAAAAACAAATTTGTATTTATTATCCATCGTTGCGATTGTCGCGATTGTAGGAATAGTCGTGTTGATTTTGAACAGCGGAGCAGGAAGCGTTTCGTTAAATAGTGATGATGCAGGGGATTTGACTGGGGAAGCGTATAAAAAGTGTAAAACTGCATGCAAAATAGATGAAACTTGCTTTGGGGGGAACTGTGTGCCCTATCAGAGCATGAAAGTAATCAATAATTAACAGAAGAGATAACTCTTCTTATTTTCTTCTTTCTATGTCCTTCTTTCATTTTTTTCATTTTCAGCAAAGCTTATATACTTATTTCTCATAAAAACTCTTCATGGATGTCATGGAATGTATAGCAAAAGTGGTTAATTTTCGAACATTTGAAACCACTTTTGCTGAATAGTGAAAGACATATTCTTTGTTTGAATATTTGTGTCTTTCACTATATTCACACTCGTCGTTCTATTAGGAAATAGAAAAACAATTAGTTCAGCATCCACATACATGCAGGAATAATCTTAATTTTCTTCCCTTCTCTTTCAAATTCGTCTTTTTGCTCAAAGGTAAATATAAATCCTTCTTTTAACCTAAATGCATGCAACGCATCTAATAATCCACGTATTTCTCGCTCCTTATTTGTGTCATTAATCGCATAGCAGACTTGTATTGCCATACTTATTTTTGACCCCTCCTTCACTATAAAATCACATTCTGTTTTATCCGAATAATAAAAGACATCTTCCCCTGTTCTTTTTAACGCAATAAACACCGCGTTCTCCATATTACGCCCTTTATTTGGCGTAAAATTTAACCCACACACATTATTGAATGCAGAATCTATCATATATATCTTTCTCGGAGACGCAAGCTGCTGTTTTACAGAGTAAGAAGATTTTAAAAGTTCAAAGAAAAGATAAGAATTGCTTAAATAAGAGATATATTCTTTTACTGTAATAGCGTTTGAAAGACCTAATGTTTTTTTCAAAGAGTTATAGGTGAACGGCGACGCCGCATTTGTTGCGAGAATATTCACAAGCTCTTTGAGGATTTTTTCCCTTTTTATAGCATATCGCGTTATAATATCTTTGTAAAGGATATTCTCATAGACAGTTCGTACATATTCTTTATCTTTGTTTTTAAGATATTCTGGAAGTCCTCCAGAGAGCATATATTCTTCAAAAAGACGAATGAGCTGAACCTTTTTTTCTGTATGATAAAAAGCACTCTTATCAACAGAGATATTCTTAAAATCTAAAAATTCATGAAATGAAAAAGGATACACTTCAAATGCCTTGTATCGACCGGTGAGCCTGGTGCCAAATTCTTTGCTCAACAACGACGCATTGGATCCAGTTATGATTACTTTTTTACCATCATCCTGTAACCGCCGTACAAAAGTCTCAAACTTCTCAACATTCTGTACTTCATCAAAAAAATATGTCTTGCAAGAACCATACATCTCTATAAGCACTTCATTGAGCATTTCAAAATCCTGTGCTCTAAAATCTAACAACCGCTCATCTTCAAAATTGACATAACACCAGTTTGCTTTACTTTCCATTATCTGCTTAAGCAACGTTGATTTTCCACACCTCCGCACTCCTGTTAAGATAATTATCCTTTCATCACTAAAATAAGGGAGTATTTTATCCAATAGCTCCCTCCGTATAGATCCTGGTTTAGGAGATGTTTCTTTTTTTTGTTTTGCAACAACCTGCCGTAATATCTCTTTGCTTATCATACTAACTAGCAGTTAGTACTATTATATAAATGTTATCATTGCTAGTTAGTATTCAAAGAAGACAAAAGTGATATGAAAAACTCCATCATAGTAAATATGCCATCACAAAGCTTATATACTTATTTCTCATAAAAACTCTTCATGGATGTCATGGAATGTATTCACACTCGTCGTTCTATTCGTAAATATCAGGATATTCCTGTCGAGTTTGAAAAAGTAGGACGAGTTGTTGAAGCGGGAATGGCTGCGCCAACCGCGGGAAACATTCAGGATTATCGTTTCATTATTGTGCAGGATAAAGGAAAACGCGCGCAAATCGCGGAAGCGTGTTTGCAGCAATACTGGATGGAAGCCGCGCCAACACACATCGTTATCTGCGTGGATATCAAACGATCAAAACAATTCTACGGTATTCGCGGTGAACGATTATATTCTGTCCAACACGCAGCAGCGGCCGCAATGAACATGCTTCTCGCCGCGCACCATTTTGGATTAGGCGCATGCTGGATCGGCGCGTTTGACGAAGAAGCGATGAAATCCATCTGCGGTGTTCCTGAATACGCGCGACCTGAAGTTATTATTACGCTGGGATATCCAGACGAAATTCCGCCACGGCCACCAAAATACATTCTTGAAACATTTTCCTACATTGAACGATACGGAAACAGAATCAGAACATTCCCGCTTGTTATCGCGGAACCATCCCCTGTTATCGAGAAACATGTTCGCGAAACAATCGCGGCTGTTGATGAAGGAACAAATAAGTTGCTCGCGAAAGGCGTTGAAAAAGGAAAATCACTCTGGGGAAAATTGACTGGGAAGAAAGAATAAGAGGTGCTCTTGTGGTAAAAACAGAACAAACAAATGTGTATTTGCTCGCAATTGTTGCGATTGTCGCAATTGTCGGAATCGTTGTTTTAATTTTGAATAGTGGCATAAATATGGTGTCAGGTGATATGACAGGACAAGGGTATATTAAATTGAACATGAAAAGTGTCGATATTACCGCAAAATCAACAACTTCGGGAAGCGTTGAATCTACAGACTCTTATATGCCTGATTGTACTGGTACTTGCCGTGACAGTAAGGGGAATCCTGTTTGTTGTGCGTAATCTTAAAAAAAGAGGTGTAAACAATGGATGAAAAAAAAGCAAGTATGTATATTGTCGCGATTGTTGGTGTTGTCGCGGCAGTGGGAATTTTAGTGTTGTTGATGGGTGCAGGGATCTCAGAAAATATGACTGGGCAAGCGTATATTAAACTCAAAGCAAAGGATGACGCCGCTGGTCTTGTTGAAACATCATCTGGACAGCAAGTATCAGGAACTGCAACTGTTGGGAAAGGAACAGAAACTCCAACCTGCGATAACCCTAATCGACCATTTTGTGCACTGTGCAATTGTTGTGTTACCACAGAAACCTGTGATGGTTATTAATATTAATTATTTTTTTATTTCTTCACAATTCCAGAATTAATTCTCATCCAGCCCTCTCTCAGTATACACTTTACCTACACTAATTCCCTCAAATTCGAAAGCTTTATATAGAAGTTTGATCATAAGTCCACTTAGTTATTTTGTGAGATCATTAGAAAAAAAGATTTGTCTTCATTTGACTTTTTGGCGAAAATCAAACGAAGCATTTTGCAATTATGAAAAATAATTGTTTGTTGGCGCAAACAATCAACGTGTTCTAAGAAAATTAATAGTTGAAGTACTATATAAACTTTTCGAAATAGTGTCAACTCCGCAATCGCGCTGACTTTTCGAAAGGTGTGGTTGCTGGTGCTTCAGCGAAAACAAAAAAAAGAGGAAAAGAGGGGTTGAACATGGACTTTTTGGTAAAAAACGCGTTGGAACAACAAATGCCCGCAAAAACTGTAGGCTTTGCAAATATTAAAGTAATTGGCTGCGGTGGCGCAGGCAATAATATGGTCAGCTGGCTGCACAAAAAGCAAGTCAAAGGCGCGGAAATTTTCGCGTGCAACACTGACGTACAACATCTTCAGATTACTTCTGCTGACAAAAAATTTCTGATCGGTAAAGACATCACTCGCGGTCTTGGCTGCGGCGGCTTTCCTCAGAAAGGAGCAGAATCCGCGAAAGAATCTATTCAAGAAATCAAAGAATGCCTCAACGGAGCAGACATGGTTTTTGTCTGCGCGGGAATGGGCGGTGGAACAGGAACAGGTTCAGCACCAATTGTCGGTAAGGTCGCAAAAGATCTTGGCGCGATTGTTATTGGAACAGTGACCATGCCATTTAAAATTGAACGCGCTCGTGTTGAAAAAGCAGAATTTGGTTTACAACAACTCCGCGAAGTTTCTGACACTGTTATTGTCATTGACAACAATAGACTCGTCCAGATCGCGGGAAACTTGCCAATTCAACAAGCGTTCGCTGTCGCGAATGAATTGATCGCAGTGATGATCAAAGGAATTGTTGAAACAATCTCAATACCATCCCTTGTCAACCTTGACTTTGCGGATGTCAAAGCAATCATGACCAATGGCGGCGTCGCTGTTATCGGTGTTGGCGCGTCTGACACAAACAACAGAGTTGAAGAAGCTGTTCGCGGCGCATTGAGCAACCCATTGCTTGAAGTAAGCTACGAAGGAGCGACAGGCGCGTTAATCCACGTGCATGGCGGTCCAGACTTGACATTAGAAGAAGTCAATCAAGTTGGTGAGCTTGTCACAGAAAGCATGGATGAAAACGCAAACTGCATCTGGGGAACACGAATCACTGATGACATGAAAGGAAAAGTTACTGTCATGACGATCATGACCGGAGTTAAATCACCTTGGGTTCTTGGGAAATCTTCGCAACGCGCGAAAGAAACGCCGCGAGAACACCCTGTGTTTAACGACGAACTCGGCATAGAAATTGTGCATTAAGCACCAGAAGTCCAAATCACACCCCTGTGTGATACATTCTGGCCTTCATGTTCCTACACCCCCAACTAACAATTCATGAAGGCCTCCCCTTTGGGGATTGGGTTTGTTTTTTCTCGTTTTTTTACCATCTCTTTGGTTTTTTATAATCAGTTTCTTTTTACAATTCAATAATACCCCATTGCCGCGGCAATGGGTCCCCCTGACAGTTGGCTTTTGCTTGTCGATTCTTACTAGGAGTAGGGGCGTTTACACGCACTAGAAGAACCTTGTTTGTCTACGCAATCTATTATTATTTTTACTTTTCTCTATTATCTCCCTAAACAAAGAATATCCAGATTTTCGTCACAATCTTTTAAAATGAAGTTCTGTTTTTCTCTGAATATGATTACTGTTAACTATGAAGGTTTAGATTTTAATAGAACTGTTCGTGCTGTACAGTTGTGTAACTCACGAACGAATGTTAAAGGGTTAGATGCGTTAGTTCTTGATACATCTGTTCTTTTACGAGAAGAACTTGCTCCTGCCTTAGAACTTTTTGAACAAAGTGGTATTCCTTTATTTACTATTCAAGGTGTTGTTGAGGAAGTTGAACATACTCTCGCTTATACCGTTCTTTCGAAAGGTCCTTCTCGCTTTATTTCATCGGTCTATGTTTCTCTTCAAGAACACGGACATGTTTTGGATGTAAAAACAACAGGGACTCCTCTTTCTTCTGAATCCGCGCTTCTTCGTGAACTTTCTAAAGGAATTGGGAAGGGTGTTGTTGAAACGCTTGTTGATCACCATTTTGATATTTTGTTTGCAGGATTACACGCTGCTTTAAAACTACCAAATGTAAAAAATAGACCAGGAACATCTCAGATAATAACACAGCATATCATCGATGGTCGGCCACAAAGTGAATATTCTTCTCCAGCATTTATAGCTGCACAACAATGTGTTAAAGATCTGAAACTGGAATTTATGTCTTCTTATGATACTGCTGTTCTTAATCTTCGCTATGTTGGTTCTCTTGATATGCCACGTTTTAGAACAACACTTCGTGGACGCGTTTTGTCAGAGAAAGGGAGAATTGTTGATTCATATTTACGCAGTATTTGTCCTTGGTTTTTAGGAAAGGTTCGCGAGGGCTATACAAAAGAACAAATTAAACAAAAATTTCACAAAGAATATAAGGGTCATAATGCTACTGATCGAAAGCTTGTTCTTGCTTCATATGGTCTTCTTCCTGCAATGGGATACGCCCCTTCGCGTGTCGGTATTTTTTCCGTTGATCGAGATATTGCTGATTTAATTTATTTACGACAGTCTATTACTTTAAATACAGCTTCTTCAAGAGGATAATAAAATGACTCTCCACATCATCGGCATTGGTTTAGATTCTGAAAAAGACATCACCATCAAAGGAATGGAATTGGTGCAGAAAGCAGACATTGTGTACTTAGAGTGCTATACTTCTCGTTTGAACTGCAGCTTTCATGATCTTGCGAAATTTTACAACAAGCAAATTCATCTTGCGCACAGAGAACTTGTTGAAGGAGATGAGAATGAAATCTTACAGAACGCTCGCATTGGCGATGTCGCGTTTCTCGTTGTTGGAGATCCCTTCTCCGCGACAACACATTTGGATTTAATGATGCGCGCGAAACAAGAAGGTATCAAAGTAACAATCACCAACAACGCATCTATTCTCACTGCTGTTGGAATTACGGGGTTACAGCTGTATAAATTTGGAAAAACAACCTCAGTGCCTTATCCTGAAGAAAACTTTCAACCAGAAACCGCGTATGATGTTATTTCTCAGAACAAAAAAAACGGATTGCACACCCTTGTGTTGCTCGATATTAAATGGGATCAACAGAAATTTATGACGATCAATGAAGCGTTACAGATTCTTTTGACCATTGAAGAGAAAAGACATGAAACTATTTTTACAAAAGAAACTCTCTGTGTTGGTGTTGCTCGCGCTGGTTCAGAAACCGCGACAGTGAAAGCAGGAACTTGCCAAGAACTTCTTTCAGCTGATTTTGGCGCGCAAATGCATTGTTTGATTGTGCCAGGGAATTTACACTTTATGGAAGAAGACGCGCTCAAGATGTGGAAATGAATTTTAACGTTCTCAATAAAAAGAATTCAATAATTCCTCGCAAAAAGAACTTCAATCGTCGCGTCTTTGCCCGAATAGAAACATTTTTTCCCTTTTGGAACAGGACTGTCTAATGGAATGCATCTGCTCGTGACACCGGATGTTTTTTCTTTTATTTCTAATTCCGCTTGTTCGTCTTCATGGAAATACACTTTAACCCATTTTTTGTTTTTGATTGCTTTGACAAACTCATCCCAGTTTGTCGCGTGGCCGGTATTCTCTTTCAGATGCTTTTCTGCTTTTGTAAACAATTCCGCTTGCATGTTTTCTAACGCTTTTGGAATTTCTTTCTTGATATCAGTGAGTTGAACAATCTCTTTCTTTCCTGTATGTCTATGCGCGACAATGCAGTGCTTTTTTTCCAAATCTTTTGGCCCTATTTCAATTCGGAGTGGAACTCCTTTCATTTCCCACTCATTGAATTTCCAACCAGGAGAATATTCTGTTCTGTCATCTAGTTTGACTTTGATCCCTTCTTTTTCTAAATCATGAACAATCTTTTCTGCTGCTTTCAACACTTTTTCTTTGCTGTCTTCGAAAAGAATTGGAACAATGACTACTTGTGTTGCCGTGATCTTTGGGGGAAGCACCAATCCTTTATCATCGCTGTGCATCATCACTATCGCGCCGATTAAGCGTGTAGAAATTCCCCATGATCCTTGCCATGGCAATTCGTCTTTCATTTCTTTATTCTTGAAACTGATGTTGAACGCTTTCGCAAACCCTTGTCCTAAATTATGCGATGTTCCGCATTGGAGCGCTTTGCCATCTGGCATGAGTGTTTCAATAGTATAGGTTGTCTTTGCGCCCGCGAATTTTTCTTTCTCTGTTTTTCTTCCTGTCACAACAGGGATTGCGAGGAGTTCTTCGCAAAGTTTTTTGTATTCATTGAGATACTCTTTTGCTTCTTTATCGCATTCCTGTTCTGTTTCATAGACACAATGGCCTTCTTGCCATAGGAATTCTCTCGATCTCAAAAAGAGTTTGCAGTCTTGCACTTCCCATCTACAGATATTACACCATTGGTTTATTTTTAATGGAAGATCCCTCCAGCTTCTGATCCAGTGTGAAAATGTATCGTACATAATTGTTTCAGATGTTGGTCGGATCGCGTACCGTTGTTTGTCTTCTCCTCTCGCTTCTACCCACGCGACTTCTGCTTTGAATCCTTTCGCGTGCGTCGCTTCCCGCTGAAAAAAGGATTCTGGAATGAACATTGGGAAGTACGCGTTTTTGACGCCGTACTTTGCCATCACGGGATTGAAATAATCTTGGATCGCCTGCCAGATCGCGTAGGCTCCTGGTCTAATGACCATGCATCCTTTTATTGGCGCATGTTCCGCCATTTCGCTTTTGAGAAGGACTTGTTCATACCATTCTGGCATATTTTCTTCTTTTTTGACAGTGATGCCTTTGTTGTTTTGTTCAGGTTTGGACATGAGTAAGAATAAATGTAAGGTTGTTTATATAGATTTTGTAACAGTTCTGTTCATCTTTTGTAATAGTTTGTTCTCTTCGTTCACAAACTATATAAACCTTCGAAAAAGCTTGTATCCTGAAAAACATGGTTGTGGGTATCTTTCTTAAACAACAAGCAGAAAATGAACGTCTTCTCCAGGAAGCGAGAAAAGTCATGAATCAGCAGTCCGCGCTTCTTGAAAAAAAGTTGGAAGTAAAAGAGCAAACTGCAAAAGAAGACCAAGCAAAAGAAATCCAAGCTAAAAAAGAAGACAAACCGCAACATAATTCTCTTCAGCACGATCCTACTGTTTCTGTTCCGTTATTATCTTTACTCGTTGATGCACTGAAAAAAGAAAAGAAAGAGGGTACTCAAGGAAAGGATGGGGAAGAGACCCTCGAAACTATTACTGGTGATTCTGAAACAGAAACAAAAAAAGAAAGCAAGGACGCGATTGTCGCTCTTGCGGATCGCATCAAACGTTTATACGCAAACGAGATGATGCAACAGGCATACACCGCAGCACAAGGAAATTATACAGGGCTTGCACGGTATCAAAATGAAGCTGGCGTGCAGGTATCAAATGTCTATAAAGCAACGTATCAACAAGATGATTATGGCGCTGCGCAGAAAAACGAAGAACTTGAGAAGAAGCGAAGTGAAAGCAGTACCTACTCAAAACTCGCAGGTGGCGATAAACCAATGGCATTTATCATGACTGATCCTCGTGGACGATTGCATAGCACATGGGAAATTGTTCGTGTTCTGAATGAGACCGCAGATGGGAAAATTGAACGAAATGATGGTTTGCATTATCAGGGATTGTCGTAGTTCTCTTTTTATTGCCACACCACATACTTTCTGTTTTTTTTATTTCATTTTTAAAAAATAAACAAAAATATTTGGGGATTCTCAAGGACTGTCAGGCGATTATTTTACTATAAATGTGCGTGTTGCAGAAAACAACATGGCCAGACGGAGCGAACCACGTTCCTATGCCTGAACGAAGTGAAGGCTAGGGTTGTGGTTTGTGAAGTAGGGCGTGCGAACTTGTGAGCACGACCGTCTGTGCCAGTGTTGTTGTTTTCTGCGCTATATTTTATTTCTTCTAAAACTAAAGATACAATTATAAATCTCTAAAGAAAACTTTCATTCATGAAACCGGAAATACTCACTCTCTTGAAATCCATCGACTCCTACGCGCAAAAAAATCATGACAAATGCTGGTGTGTTCCTTTTGACGAAGGACAATTTCTTCATCTTCTCGTTTCTATCGCAAAACCAAAATTCATTCTGGAAATAGGTACTTCGATTGGTTTTTCGACAATTTGGCTTGCAACTGCCGCTGCGGAATATGGGGGCAAAGTAAAGACTATTGAAATTCACGCAGAACGCGCAAAAATCGCGCAAGAGCATTTTACACAAGCAAAACTGAATAACATAACGCTTCTTCAAGGAGACGCAGCCGCGCTTCTCAAAGATATGAAAGCGCCTTTTGATTTTGTTTTCTTAGATGGCGGAAAAGAACATTATCTTGAACAACTTCAGATTCTAGAAAAGAATGGATGTGTTACTAAAGGAACAATTATTGTTGCTGATAACGCGGTTGTCAAAGAACATAAAAAAAATGATAAAATTCTTGCATACTTAGAACATGTTCGGCATTCTGGGAAATATAAGAGCAGTTATCTTCCCTTTGAGAATGGCGTTGAAGTGAGTTATCGAGAATAAGATTCTAAACCAAAGAATTATATACTTCAAGCGGCAAAAACAGCATATTATGACGAAAGCGCAGAAAGATGTTCTTTTGATGACCTTTGTCGGATTTGTCGCAATACTTGGACTTCTGGTGCTCTTTCTTCATGGCAATGACCTGTCGCTTACAGGCGTTTCTCTTGATGATGAGTCCTTAATTGGGCAGGCTGTCAAAGCAATGACTGTGTGCGGGCCATCACAAAAAGCAACCTGTCAACAGATGCAAAATCGCTGTTCAACGATGAAAGGAGCTTGGTCGGGGGATTGCAACAGTTGTAAAATCGCGTGCACTATTCCAAAGAAGAAATGAGCGTAAATAATTAAACATTTAAAGCGGGCAAAATTGCTTTTTCTCATGGCATATACTCCTGAAGAACGAGAAGCACTTTTACGGTTTGTTACTTCTGTTGACGCCCCTATTTACGCTGTCAAAGATATTCCTCCTGAAATGTTTGGCGCGTTGGGAAGTTATTTCAGCAGAAACCCTAAAGACTTTCGTGATCATATTCTTGATTTTATTAAAGGAACATTAACAGAAGATCCAGAACTCCCAGAAGAAGTTCGGATCAAACAACGAGAAGAAAATCTGAAAGTGTTTTTGAACTCTGACTATAAAACATCGAGTCAGGTCTTGAAATCAGGCATGGAGAAATCTCGTGATTTTTTCAGTCGATGGTATGGCAAATACGGACATAAAAGCATCGCAAACGTTGTTTGGCAGGGCTATGTTGGCATTGGTCAAAGCCAGCTTGTCGCGCGGCAGCTTGCGTTTGATCAACTCGCTTTTTTTATTGAAATGTCCACTCGCTATGTTGATTTCAACAGCTGCCAATGGTACAAAGATCCGGACATCATGAATTCTGCGTTTAGCCAGTTGTATTGCGAAACCATTGAGATGCTGATTAAGACATATAATTATTTTATTGAGCATGGAAAATTGCATTACAAACGAAAATTTCCTTTTGATACATGGAAACAGAAACAATCTGATAGCGATAAACAAAAAAGCGACGCGTTTTTGGCGCGAAAATATGACCGCGAAATCGCTGCAAAAGCGTTTGATCTTGCGCGTTATTGTTTACCACAAGCAATGCCGACGAATTTCGCGTGGATTCTTGACGCGCGCTCTACTGAGTTTGACATTGCCGCATGGAAAGAACATCCGCTTGCTGAAATAAGGAATGCCGCAGCGATGATTGAAAGCGCTGGTGGGCAGACACTTCCTTCTCTGTTGAAACATACAGATAATAATCCATACTATGGAGATAAATATTATCGTTACCATGGTTCTTTTTCCGCTGACGCGCATACGCTTCCTGGCAAAAAACAATTGAAGCTGCTCTATCATCATCCTGGCGCGCTGGAACTTGTGCTTGCACACGTTCTTTCGAATACAAACTCTATCGCGTTTACTGACGCCCAAAAATTATTGCAGCATAAAACAATGCAAGAGAAAATGGAGATGCTCAAGCGACTTGTCGCAAAACGAACGAGGTATGATGAATGGGTTGACGCGGCATTCCAAATGGTGAATGTTTGTGTTGAATGGACATCAGACGTTGGCGCTATTCGCGATCTTCGCAGACACCAGAAAAACCAACGCTGCGAAATGAATTACACGCTTGATATGGGTTATTCTATTCCGCACGATGTTTTGGAAATGGGGCCAGACGCGTTGCAGGTGTTCAAGGACGCGATGGAACGAACCCATGACGCGGAAAAGAAAATCAGAAAGAAATTTCCTTATCAAGCGCAGTACATTATTCCGATGGCTTGCTTGACGACTTTGCGCATGAACATGGATCTTGATCAAGTGCAGTACATGATTTATACGCGATCCACTCCAGAAGGACATGAATCGTATCGATGGGATGTGTTTCATCTTTGTGAAGAGATTGCGAAAGTCTATCCTTGGATTCTTGGCTATGAAACATATCCTGTTGGAAAGAATATACTTGACGTATACAAGGACGCGCCTTTCAAGGATATTATTCGGATGCGAACTGAGGAGACGACGCTGCATCAATAAGAACACATCCTCTTTTTTTCAAGAGGGTAATTATGTCATTTCCATATTTCTTCAAATTTATATTCTACTCTTTCGTTTGCAAGAAATTGTGTTATTTCTTTGAGCGCAAGAGCAGGAACAATAAAAACTCTTGGTGATAAAATCTTTCCATTCTGTTTTTGGACTACTCCTTGGTCAATGTATTCTTTTTCTATTCTTCCAAACAGTTTTCTGAGAACACGAGCCCTCTTTTTTGGTTCTTTACTTGGAACAAAAGAAAAAAGAAGATATTTTTTCATTCCACTGCCCGTACTTTGACCAAAAATAATAAGTCCTTCTCGCTCAATGCTTTCCTTTAAGTCCCATTCATCAAGAGAACCTACTTTTACTCTCAGTGGATTAGTAATGCCTTTCAATTCCCATTTTTTTCCTTCTATTGCATATAGTTTTTTCAAAGCACTCTCACTTACTCTTTTTATAGCTGCCTCATCCATTTTCTTTATATCAATAAAAATATCTATGTCACTGTCTTTATCAAAATCCCCGCGCGCAACTGAACCAAAAAGATAGATTGCACTTATTTTATCTTCTATCTTTTCTCTAAAGAGGTAGCTAACATACACATAGCAAAGTGCAATGAGATCTTGTCTACTCAATATCCTCACCTAATTCCTTTAACTCTTTGATCATGCGTTCCTTTAATTGCATAAATGTTTTGAGAACGAGCTCTATTTGCTCAGTTTTTGAATTTCCATAGATAAGATTATCCCTATTTTCTTCTATGCGGTAGATAAGATCATAAATATCTTTCTTGGAAGGAAAATCAACGTCAAGTTTTCTCTCAATAAGCGGCTTTATTTTTTGTTCTGCTTTTGGACGCTCGAACCAATTATGCTTAACGGTCTTTCCAGTTGTAATTATATTCTTTTTATGAAGATACAGTTCAAGCAGTTCAGTAGAACATGCACTCGTATGAAAACCTATTGTAGCGGGTCTTTTTTCTATACCTTTGTCTATTGCTTCATTAATTTCTTCTATATGTTCTTTTATGTGCTTTTTATGTAATGCGATACTTGCCATTTGGTATTATTTATACCAATACTATTTAAATTTTTCGGTACAAAATAAACCAAAAATTGGTATAAAATAAACCAGAATACGAGAAAATTTTTATACTATTGATGAAATCAAAGAGTGGTTGAAACATGGAGAAATTAAAGACTTCAAAAGATAAAGAACGATATCAATTTGTTATTGATGAGATTCAAAAGTTTGAAAAACTCATTAAAGGACATAAGAAATTATTAGCTGCAATCGGAAATTTGTGATTCTCATTCTTCGCGCCGCCAAAATGTCGTTTGTCAAGAACCACCGATCACCGCTCCCTTCGGTCGCTATAGATCGGTGGCATGATCTCGGTGGTTCTTGAGCATGTTACGAATATAGCACCTTCAAAAAACGAAGGTGGACTTGTCCACTGGTTACTAAACCAGTGGTATATTCGAAACATATTAATAATTTGTAAATTATTAATTCCAATAATTGCACTGCAATTATTGTTAACCCAACGCGTTATGCGCACCCTTTGCGCATTGGCGTGGTTAAACGAAACCCGTCGTTTAGAAAATAAAAATTCCAATCGCCCCAAGGGGCGGGGTATTAAGAGAGACGAGTGTTGGGATTTTTAATGTTGGAAATACCCCTAATGATAAAAAAGCGGTAACCCAACCGTTGCAAGCAACGGGGTATTTCCAACAAATAACGCCCGGCAAAAGGGAAAATTGAACGAAACATCGGAATTTAACGAAGTTTATTTTTCAGAGCGGAGGAATTTTGAGGCAACCCACAAAATTCCGACCTCGAAAAATAAATTTGGGAGAGCAGGGGAAAACGCTTGGCGTTTTAGGCGAAGCCGACCGTGCGAACCGTTAAATTCCTGTTAGTTTCTTTTCCCATACGTAGTGTGGGAAAATTTCGTCCGAAAAGTTGGCGAGCGAGCGTTAAAAAATCTTCAAGGCAGGGGGTCTTTGTATCTATTGTTAAATAGTAAATTACCGAAAGATTTAAAAAGATTGACTTATTACTCGTTTGTGTGGTGAATCGAATGAACGGAAGTACAGTAAACTTAGAACACTTAGCGTATGATGGAGCAAATTTTGCTCATAGTGAAAGAGAACCAACAAGTATGAGTCCATTAATTAAAGGTCCAAGACCATTTTTTTATCAATGGACAAAAGATGAGGGAATGGAAATTCTAGTTTTTGAAGATCCGACAAAACCTGATACAGCTAAACTTTTTAGATATAATAAGAAACAAATTTACGGTGGAGTTGATTTGGAAAATGACACGCCAGCAGTTGTTGGAGATCAAGTAGTTGAAGTTCTCAAAGAATATGCAAGTAGATAAAATCTAAAGACACCCTGCCAATTAATTTTAATCTTTTTCTCTTAATATTAGCTCGCTCGCCAATTGAAACTAACATCGGCATTAACCGAAGTCGGCGAAGCCGATTTGGACGAAGAAACCTGCAAGGTTTCGGAGTCGGTTAATGCCTGTTATATTCTCCCGATAGGGATTGATTTTTAGTGCAACGATGCCGAAGGCAAAAAATCAAAGTCGTCGTGTCTATTGTTTTTTATGGGGGTTTCCGCCGCCGTTTTTTGCTTCTTTTTTCTAAAAAAAGAAGATAGGGGGATTTCCGTTATTTTGCTTCTTTTTCAAAAAGAAGGTTTTCACTGGACAAGTGTGCGTAAGATTTATAAATATATGAGTTTATATGAAATCATATGGGGAGAAAAACTATTGCTTTAAGTGTTGATGAAGATATCTATGATAAATACAAAGAATATTGTAAAAAGAACTTTGTCGTCTTATCACGAAAAATTGAAGATTTTATGAAAAAAGATTTAGAAAATGGTGATAAGGAAAATGACTAATTCAAATCGTTTAGAATTAGAGAGCAAATATGCAAATTTAATAGAGGTAAATCAAGCACTAAATCGCCAACTGGTTAGTTTTCAAGCAAATAAGAGAATTCCTATTTACAATTGGTTTAGCTTCAAGGAAGGATTCTCATCAGATATGATTAAACTTTTTATCAAAGAATCACAAATCAAAGGGGGGAAAATTTTTGATCCGTTTGCTGGTTCTTGTACCACATTATTGAGTGCTAAAGAAAATGGTTTTGATTCAGTTGGAATTGAAATTATGCCTGTGGGGGACTTTATCTTAAAATCAAAACTCCTATTAGAAAATTATGATGTTGACAAGCTTTCAAAGGATATAAAAGAATTGAGAAAAATAGATTTTGAAAAATACCCCACTAATCCAGAAAACTCATTTAAGCACGTTAGAATAACTGAAAAAGCATTTCCAAAAAATACTGAAAGGAAATTAAATGGATTCTTGAATTACCTCCAAACTCTAAAAGATGCTCAGCTAAAACAGATTCTAAGTTTCGCTTGTTTTAGTATATTAGAGAAAATAAGTTATACAAGAAAAGATGGCCAATATCTAAGATGGGACTATCGAGCAAAAAAAGGAAAAACAAGCTTTGATAAGGGTAAGATTCTCGGTTTTGAGGAAGCATTATTTGCTCAACTCAATCAAATTCTGAGCGATCTAAGAAATATGAAAACTTTCAATACAAAAAATAGAAGTAATGCAGAGATTAAATTGCACTCTGGCTCGTGTCTTGAAGTATTGCCAAAAATAAATAATGATTCTTTTAGTTTAGTTATCTCTTCGCCACCATATTGCAATAGGTATGATTATACAAGGACTTATGCTTTAGAATTAGTTTATCTTGGACTTGGTGAAGATGGTATTAGAAATTTAAGGCAAAGTTTGTTATCTGCAACAGTTGAAAATAAAGACAAGATTGATTTTTTAAAGAATATCTACGAGCAGAATAACAGGGGATTAGATTTTGTAAAGGCAGAAAAGGTATTTAATAAAAACAAAGCATTGCAGGAAGTTTTAGAAATTCTTGAAAAACATAAAGAAGAAAAAAAACTCAATAATCCCGGTATATATAGAATGGTAAAAAATTATTTTTACGAGCACGCATTTGTTATTATGGAAATGGCCAGAGCATTGAAAAAAGGTGGGAAAATATATTATGTAAATGATAATGTAAGATATGCTGGCGAGGTCATCCCTGTTGATTTAATCTTATCTGAATTTGCCAAAGAGTTTGGTCTAAAAGTTGGCAAGATATATAAACTCCAGAACGGTAAAGGTAATAGCAGTCAGCAAATGGGTAAACATGGAAGACAGGAAGTAAGAAAATGTGTTTATGTTTGGGAGAAATAAAATGGCAACAGATGAAAGAAAACAATTATTGATTGAAGCACACAGGATTAATTACCGGCTTCGATCAACATTCTTTTATAGAAAGCTTAACGAGTATAATACTTATGAATTTCCAGAAACAATTCAAAAACTTATACCGATCTCAAAGGATTATGACTGGGCAAAATACAATGAATGGGGAATAACAAAAGAAGCTTTTGAGCAGATTAATAAATCAGGTTTAAGTTTGATTCAGGTTTTTGCTCATCCTCGATTATTGAGAGAGCATCCTCTTTTAATAGCCTATTATAGAAATGTTGCGGCATTGTCTCAAAAATCGGTAAGTTATCTTAGTGGAGTGCACCCGATAAGATTTGAGAATGGCGATAAGAATGATTTGACAGAAACTCAGGCTGTTCAGTTGTCCAAATTATTCAACGAGCACATTTCTTTGATAATTGAGAGTGCGCTTGAAGGTTTTAACAACGACCATATTAAAGGGCTGTTGTTTGCTTCGACTGGTGCTCAAATAGATGGTTCATGGAGAAATGCCATAGGCGATGAAGCAGAAAAAGTAGTGCAAAAATTACTAATAAAAGAAGCGATTGATAGGTCGCAACTTACAGCTTTTCTGCTTAGAGACAATCATTCAGGAGTTGAACGATTTGATGATGGAAAGATAAAAGAACAATTGGATAGAGTCAGAGAGTTTAAGGGTTTTACTTTGAAAAACAAGCGTTCTGTTCTATTTTCCAGCGAGCCAGATGTTTCAATATTGGATAAGGATGGTTCTACAATAGCAGTTATCGAGGTTAAGGGAGGTACTGATCCTGCTGGAGCTTTGGAGCGTTATGGTGCGGCCAAAAAGTCATTTGAGGAAGCATTAAGACATAATGCAAAGGTTATTACAATTTTTGTAGCAAGCTGTATAACTTCTGAGGTAGAAGGCAGGGTAAAGAGCGATAAAACTATTCAACACTATTACAATTTGACAGCGATTTTAACACATGAAGATAAGAGGGAAAAATTCTTAGACTATATTTTTAAGAAATTGTTGAGATGCTAAATGAGTAACCCGCTTGAAAATCTTTTAGATGTAAAAGGCATAATTGGAACAATTGTACTTGTTTTTGTAGTGATTGTTCTTCTTTTAGTTATCAGTGAACTGAAAGAAAGCCCATTAGGACAAAATGAACAAGCCAAAGAAACACTTGAAAGTGCAGAAAATTCAATAAGCATTTTGACAAATGGTTATTTTCTTGCAGGCAGTATTGCAGGAATTATTGGTTTAATTGCTTTCTTTGTATGGTTATTCAAAAAATTTGAAAGTGGTGGCGGAGTAATATAATTTTTCACGAAGTGAGACAAAATGTCCGCAGGACTTAGGAAATCCCCCCATTAAATTTCTTTTTCATAAAAAAAGGCTAAATGTCCGATAGGACTAAAGGCGGAAACCCCCTCGTAATAAATCTACACGACGATTGAATATAACGTCAGGGATATACGAAGTTTTTCTGTAGCGTAGCGGAAGAAAAATTTGGGTGAGGGGCGAGCCGAGCCCCGAACCGTATATCCCTTGTTAAACGACCCGAGTGGAGCGTAGCGGAACGAGAGCGCAGCGTGGCACGCAGCGAAGCGGAGTGAGTAGAATTTTCACTTTTATCAATAATTGCGAAGCAACAATATTTAAGAGTCGGTAACCTTAATATTTCCATCTTACAGCTATAATAATTAGACCTAAAACAAACACTGTTAAACCTAAGAAACCAGTAATATCTCCGTTAAGATATGGAATAGGTGAATATGCGAGTAATGCTGTTATTATCATGGTAATTACGCATAACCTTACACCGTTTTTTCTTGTTAACAGTTTAGAGGAATTTTTCATTGTAGGTCCGCAAGCTATTACGATTACTACGCCAAGAACAAAAATCATTGCACCAAGAATATCAATATCAATTTCCCATAAACTATAGGTTAGGAAGTTAAGTAGAAAGATTGCTATCCCAATTGCACATAGTATAATTCCATTTTTTCTTGTAAGCCATTTCATAATGTTATTTAAATTAACAGATTTAATAAAGGTTTGTTTTTTCAAGGTTACCAATTTTTTCTTTAAAGTGAAAATTCTATTTCGTTTAACACCTATTAGATGAACTTTTCACAAGAAAAGTTTATCTAATTGAGTAAATACTTTACATTTTGTAAACAAAAAAGCAGTTGGGTTTAAATATCATGAAAACAAAAACAGCACTATGCTCGACCAACACTACACCCAACAACTCACAGACAAACTCACCCTGAAAGGATACAGCCCTAAAACTATCAAAGTCTACTCCTACTTCATCAGTCAATTCTTCAAAACAGTCAATAAAACACCAGAATCTATCACCAAAACAGACATCGAAAACTATCTTCTCACGTTGATAAACAAAAACTATTACACCGCTACTGTTCGCCTCAATGGTGCTGCACTTCTCTTCTTCTTTCAACACGTCCTCAAACGAGAATTAGACTTAACAAACATCATAATACCAAAAAGAGAACAAAAATTGCCAAAAGTCCTGTCAAAACCACAAGTCATGGCAATGATCGAACAAACAACCAATAAAAAACACAAACTCCTTTTGCTGTTCTTATATTCTGGTGGATTACGAATCAGCGAATGTCTCGCGTTACAATGGAAAGACATTGATTTAGACAACAACATCATTCGCGTCAATCAGGGAAAAGGAAAAAAAGATAGAATCACGTTGTTGGCGGAAACAACAAAAAAAGAACTCTTCCAATTTGTGTTAGACAAACAAAATAATTCCACATACATTTTCACCGGAAGAAATGGAAAACTCACCATAAAGAGCGCACAACTTATTGTCGCTCAGGCAGCACAAAAAGCGAAAATCCTCATGAACGTCACCCCGCACATGCTTCGCCACAGCTTTGCGACGCATTTGCTCGATCAAGGAACTGATATTCGCTACATTCAAGACCTTCTCGGACATAGCAGTTTACGGACAACACAAATCTACACGCATGTTTCAAAAAGAAATATAGCTGGAATAAAAAGTCCAATCGATTATTAGAACACATCCTGATTCTTTACAAACTCAACATATCCTTTCGCAAGCACAGGTTTTCCCTGTTCTACAACAAATCTAAATGGCAATGAAATCTCTTCTCCTTCTTCAATGGGAATAACGAGTTCTTCAATAAATTCAAACTCTGAAAATTTCTTTCCATCCATGATCTTTTTTGCGACGTACACTGCGGTATTGGTGCTCATCTGCTCTTCGCCAAGATTTCTGCGCTCCGCGTCCATCTTTTCGCTGAGCTCTTTCTTTGTTCTTTGCTGCGGTGGCCAGTCGCCAAGAATGCCGCCAAACACTAAATAATCAAATGTTTGCTTATCCTTTGATTCCAATGTCTTTGACGCAGCAGGATCGAGAATGCAGACTTTTTTTAGATGAAGCTCTTTGACAGATTTTTCTTCTACGTTTCCAAGCAGTTCTAACTTCTTTTTGTCTTCTGCTTTTTTGATGTTGGTAAAGATCAGCTGTTCTTTTCCAACAATTTCAGAAATGTGCGTGTATTCTACCATGCACCATTCGTAAATTTCTGGATCCAGATGTTCGATGATGTACTTCATTGTTTTCCCTTTATATTATCCACGGAATTAGCGCTTTTACTTTTTTCTTGTATTCCACATATTCGTCTCCAAAATGCGCAATGAGTGTTTGTTCTTCGACATGAATGCGATACAATAATGCTGGAAACACCAGAAGAAGTCCAGTTACGAGTCCAAGAAAACTGTTTGTGATGAGAATAAATCCGACAAATGAAATAATCCCCGCAGTGTAAATTGGATGACGGACATACTTGTAGATTCCTGTGGTGATGAGTTTGTGTTCTTTTTGCAGCGCGACAAAAACACTGAATTGCTTATGTAACAGTATTCTTGAGGTCAATCTCAGCGCATATCCCGCGATAAATAAAATAACTCCTGCATAATACCATTTTTTTGCTTCATACAATGTCCAGTGGAGCACATAAAAATCATAAAGCGAGGCGCTGAGAAAGAGAACAGCAGTAACGACAATTATCCAGAATGATCCTTTATCGAGGGGGTGCTTTTCCATTTTATACCTTCAGAAACTCTTTTGTTTTTGCTGCGGCGTACAATCCTGCTTGATGAATTGCTTCATGTGTTGAACCCGCGATGTGTGGGGTGATAATAAGATTGTCATGCGTTTTTGCGTATCTTATGAGAAAGCTTGTCTGTTTGAGTGGTTCTTCAGGGAAAACGTCTAACGCCGTCCCCGCGATCTTTTTTTGTTCCAACGCTTCAACAAGGTCTTTTTCCACAACGACTTCTCCTCGTGAGCAGTTGAGTAGAATCGCGTTTGGTTTGAGCAGCGCAAGTTTTTCTTTGTTCATCATACCTTTTGTTTCTGGGGTGAGCAGAACGTGCAGCGTGATGACATCCGCTTCTTTCAATAACGTATTCATGTCTTTTTGTGTTGCATGATGCTGTACGAAATCTTCTGGCTTCAGATATGGATCGTAGGCGAGAATTTCCATGCCAAACGCTCGTGCTCGTGCTGCGATGTCTCGTCCAATTCTGCCAAAGCCGACAACACCAAGCTTTTTTCCAGAAATTTCTGTGCCCATGTACGCTGGCCGATTCCATTCTCCTCTGAGTAATGACGCGTGCGCTGCTGGAATTTTTCTGATGAGTGTGAGAAGAAGCGCAAGGGTGTGTTCCGCTGTCGCAATCGTGTTTGCGCCCTGCAACGCAATGACTTCAATTCCTTTCTTTTTCGCGTATTCGATGTCAATGTGGTCTGTTCCTGTTGTTGCTGTCGCGATGACTTTGAGATTTGTCGCTGCGTCTAAGAGATGCTTGTCTACTGTTGTATCGACGCGGATTGCGAGAATATGATATTCTGCGATGTGTTTGAGGAGGTCTTCAGAAGAATATTGTTTGACGGTCACTTCACTGAACTGTTGAAATGCTTGCACTGCTTCTTTGTTAAAGTACGCAGGAGCTGTTATGAGTGTTTTGAGTTTCATTTGATTCGCCAATTTAGTTTATAATCGCTTAACAAACACAAAATCACTCTTCATATATTTTTTATATTTTAATAAAAAATAGATTGCGTAGACAGACAAGGTCTTGCGGAGTGATTAATGGATGCGCTGGTGCGTGTTAGAGTGTATGTGACAATAAATGAGCCTGCGAGGCTTCTCACATAAGGAAATGCTTTCCTTATCAACCTCTGTGCGCTTCGCTTACGCTCAGCAGCACAGTTCTGTCTTATTCTTTTATAACAATAAATGAGCCTGCGAGGATTTGAACCCCGGTCAGCCGGTCCGAAGCCGGCCGCACTATCCAAGCTATGCTACAGGCCCAATACTATTTGTTTGATCTCTACGCTCCTTTTAATATTTTGTTGTCGCTGATCAAAAAGAGCTAAACTAAATACAATAGGATCACTTGAAAACTATCTCTTACCCGTTCTGACCCTACAAAAGTATTATTCATAGAATAAAGAGCTTTTCCATGACCTCTTGATTCTTGTTTTTTGCCAGTCATAATGGTAATTTCTTCTGGAGAGAGATTACTTAGAATTGTTCCGTTTCCTTTATCCTCAACAATAGTGAGAATTCCTCTCTCACCACCATACATACGAACCTTAACAGGACCATTCTCACCGTATAATGAACCATGCTCAATTGCATTGACCACTGCTTCTTCTACAATTGCTTCATATTTTGGTGCTTTCTCTTTCTCTGCAAAATACGCAAAAATGAATTCACTGATCCTCGTCTCATTATACGCATTAAAATATTCTTCAGAAAGATCTTTCATCGCATCTCTATTTCCTTCTCTTACTTTTGCGCGTCTTTCATTAATATTACGTAGTGCTTCTGGAAGTACTGCATTTCGATCAAACTCCCACTCAAAATCCCAATAAAAAGAATTGCCTTTGTATGTAAATCTTCCTTCTTCAAAATTTGGTGCTTCTAGAAGGTCTCTTATTGCATTATCAAGCGTATCTATTTGTATTAGTGAACCAATTCTTTCTCGAGCAATAGTGCTTTTCAACGATTCTACAACTACCATGCAGTGGTTAATTAGAGTCTGTTTTTAAATATTTGCTCAGAAAATCAAATGAAAGAAAACAAAACTAAAAAATAAAAGTAAAAAAGAAAAATAAAATAGCTTATTCTGTAGCTTCTTCAGCAGCGACACATGCTCCTGCGGAACATTTGTCTGATGGGCAGTCATACGTTTCTCTTCCATGGCTTCCATCTTCTTCACAGTAGCTTTCATATAATCGTCCAGGGTAATTTTCATTTTCACTGCATCGGTCAAAGTCTGTGACGCCTCGTGCATCAACTATGTTTCCCGCAAGTTCATAATTTTTACCGCCATCACTGTCTGTACAGCCTGCTTGTGACGCGCCTTCATACGCAGCTTCTGTTGTTTCTTCAGCTACTACTTCTTCTGTTGTAGTTTCCTCTGTTGTTTCTGTTTCGGTCGCTTCTTCTTCAGCAGCTGCTTCCTCAGCGCTTTCAGTTGCTTCTTCGACAACTGCTTCATCTCCAGTCTCTTCAACAGCAGGCTGTTCTGCGACAACTTCTGCTGGCGCTGTTTCTTCTGTTGTTTCTCCTTCAGCAGTTTCTGTTGTTTCACTGCCACAGCCCGCGATAACAAGCGCGGCAACCAATATACCTAACACAAATAATAATTTTTTCATACTCAATCCCTCCTGTTTTCAATATCGATAGTATAGTATTTTACTCTATCACAGAATTGTCACTTCTTCGATCTTTATAAAATTTTAGAAATCATTCTATTCCTGAAGTGTTTCTTCAGCTCTATTTTGAGAATCTCCCTCTGTACCATCTCTTTTTGTCAGCACTATTTCTATTGTCGAGACTCTGATATTTTTCCCTTCTTCATTTTCAAAGCCTTCACTGCCAATGTTAATTGCCTTGACATCAATTTGGTCTGTGAGAAAACGTTTTGTCGCGACTTCAGAAACATCCACTGCTCGGGATATGAATTTTCCTCGTGCTTTGACAATCACTTCAGAAGCTTCCTTTGTGGTGAACTGCATCACGATACTGGTTACATAATTCATAAACGGCTTGTTGCCTATAAAAATAGAGTTATCACCTGTCATCTACGCCACCTCTTTTTTTAACAGTCAATGTTGAAAAATGAAAGGAATCAAAAAAATAGTCTTCTATTTACTCTGTGCTTTTTTGCATGATTCGTGTTACATATCCCGCAACAGTGTTTCTGATTTTTTTGGATTTTGTGTCCAAATATTTTGAAACAAGTTCCTTATTTTCCGCAAAACTTTTCTTGAACGCGGTCGGATACGCTTTCACTAACTGGTTTGTCGCTCTTTTAATCGGCATTGTTTTAATTCTACCCATGTCATCACTCCTCATATAATGTATTTGTTTCCATCAAAAAACAAAAACACCTTTATAATTGTTTCTATTTATTATCTTATTTGTTTCTTGGAAGGTACAAAAGAAGGAATTTGGATAGTTTTTTTTAGATATAACAAAAACAACAACAACAATGGCACAGACGGTCAACTTTTTGGCTTTTCGACTAATCGCTGTGCCAAAAAGCTTGTCCTACTTCACAAAATTTGCGACGCAAATTTTGCTCCGTCTATATGGGAAGAAATCTGTTTTGATTAAAATGCTTCATTATCCTGTTACTTCTTCCCATAATACGTAAACTCCCTTTGTTGTTTTATTGTTGAAGGAGTTCACGATGACCATGTTGTTGTTTTTGTTTCTAAGAAGACACACAAGGTCTCACAAGAATTGTTCGACCTTGTGTGCAGAGACGCGAGCGTTAGTCGAGTGTCTTCTTTTCTTCTATTTATTTTATGATCTAAAAATATTTAAACAAAAGAATTATGATCTTGATATTATGTTCTTCAACAATATCCTCTTCGACATCCTTATCTTCATTCTTGCAGCGATTCCTTTGTATTTTGCTGTTGACTTCCTTGGCGGCAAAACATCATTCCTCAACGTTGTTTTAGTAAATTTGGTCACTGGTGTGTTGTATTCTGTTTTACGTTCATGGTCTTTCTTTGGCGGAATACTCGCATTTATCCTCATGCTCTGGATTTATCACGAAGTTTTCCGACTGAAATGGTTTAAAGCATTCCTCGCGTGGCTCTTGCAGTTTGTTTTTATGGCGTTGTTTTATTTGCTGTTGTTTTTCATCGGATTACTGTTTGGCATTACTTTCTTCATGAGCATGATGCCCTGGAGAATGTTCTGAACAGTTTTGAGCAACATTAATATAGAACTTCCTTCTTTTATTCTCTATGGCTGCAAAAAATACGACCAACCAAAAACCTATTCGCATCACTATCTCTGGCGAAGCTGGCTCTGGCAAAAGCACTGTCGCGGACATTATCGCGAACAAACTAAAACTGAAACGACATTCTACAGGAGATTACATGCGCACGATGGCTGCTGCACGCGGCGTGACGATTATTGAACTCAACAAAATTGGCGAAACAGATCCTTCTATAGATAAGGAACTCGACGACTGGCAGAAGAAATTAGAGAAAAAAAAAGACGAAGGATTTGTTCTTGACTCTCGTCTGGGGTTTCATTTTATTCCTTCCAGCATTAAGGTTTTCTTGTCCGCGGACATTAAAGTTCGCGCTGAACGAATCTATAATGATCAACGGCTCGTTGAAGATAATCCTTCTCTCAAAAAAACCATTGAAAATATCAAAAAACGTCAGACTTTGGAGCGAGAGCGCTATAAAGAAAAATATGGGATAGATTATCTTGACTTTAAGAAATATGATCTTGTTCTTGACACAACTAAGATGAGCCCTTCTGAAGTTGCGGAGAAGGTTATTGCGTTTGTGAAAAAGTAAAAATTTCCACAACATTTAAAAACATCCTCCAAATAACTTCTCTTATTCTTTACTTCTTCGACGGAACTCATCGTGAGGTAGTTTGACGAAGTATGAGAGCTTAAATTATAGCGAGGGATTATGATGACCATCAAAGAAAAAGATTTTGTTGAAATTGAATATACTGGAAAAATCACAGACAGCAATATTGTTTTCGATACCACAAGCCAAAGCGACGCAAAAGCAGCTGGCATTTTCAATCCAAAGACAGAATACAAACCAATGATTATTTGCATTGGGCAAGGTCATGTTCTCAAAGGCATTGACAAATTCCTCGTGGGCAAAGAACTTGGAAAAGAATACACTGTTGATCTTATTCCAGAAGAAGGGTTTGGCAAAAAACGAGCAGACCTCCTTCAACTTATCGCGACACAGAAATTCAAGAAGCATGGTGTCAATCCTGTTCCAGGATTACAAGTGAACATCGATAATACTATCGGACTTATCAAGACAGTTACTGGTGGACGAACGCTTGTTGATTTCAACCATCCTTGCGCAGGAAAAAATCTAAAATATACTGTCAAAGTTACCAAAGCAGTTACAGACACTAAGCAAAAAGTCCAAGCAATGGCGACTATGCTTTTGGGAGCGCAATTGATTACTACTGTTGATGTCAAAGACAACAACGCATCAATTACGCTGATGTTCAAGCTTCCAGATGAACTCGCAGCAAAAATGACTGAAAAAATCAAGGAATGCGTTCCTGAACTCGCGGAAATTCACTACCTCGAAAAGAAACAAGATCAAGCGAAAAAAGAATAAAAACAGTCCAAAACAAAGAAAATATTTTATAGTCCAAAGGTGCAAAAAAAGAGAGTTGCTCAAAAATGAGCAAAAACCTTTGCCTTTGGCAAAAAAAGAGGGATAACAATGGACGGGATAACAGAAACTACAGCATTTCAGATTACATCAACGGAGAGCGTGGCGCAGCAACCTGCGCAACAACCAGCAGCACAGCCTGCACAACAACAACCACAGCCAGTTGCTCCACAGACACAAAAACCCGCTGCGTCTGTTATTCCACACGTGCAATCAACGTACAACCCAAAAACATTGGGAACACCAAAATCACCCTCATCACAAGAAATCATGAACATTGACGCTGAACTTGAGGAGCTCCTCACAAGACAACGCGCAACCATTAAAGTTATTGGCTGCGGCGGTGGCGGCAATAACACGATCAACAGAGTCACTGAGGTTGGTATTGAAGGCGCGGAAACTATCGCGATCAACACAGACGCGCAAGACCTCCTCTACACAACCGCTGACAAAAAGATCCTCATCGGCAAGGAACTTACCAAAGGCCTTGGCGCAGGATCCATGCCTCGCGTCGGCGAAGAAGCCGCAGTTGAAAGCGAGCATGAAATCAAAGAAAAACTTACTGGCGCTGATATGGTGTTCATCACTTGCGGTTTGGGCGGTGGAACAGGAACTGGTTCAGCTCCTGTTGTCGCGGAAATCGCGAAAAAATTAGGCGCCCTCACTGTTGGCATTGTCACGATGCCTTTCGCAATGGAAGGAAAACGACGATATGAAAACGCGTTACTCGGGCTTGAAAAACTTGAAGAAAATGTGGATACATTAATCGTTATTCCCAACGAAAAGTTACTTGAGCTTGCTCCTGACTTGCCGTTGCACACCGCGTTCAAAGTTGCTGACGAAATTTTGACCAACGCGGTCAAAGGGATCGCAGAACTTGTTACCAAAGCAGGACTGGTCAACCTTGACTTTGCGGACATCCGCACGGTCATGGGCAACGGCGGTGTCGCGCTTATTGGTGTCGGCGAAAGTGACAGCGATAATAGAGCTGTTGAAGCTGTCGAAAAAGCAATTCACAATCCTTTGCTTGACGTGGACATCTCTGGCGCAAATGGAGCATTGATCAATGTTTCCGGTGGTCCAGACATGACGCTGGAAGAGGCACGAAAGATTGTTGAGACGGTCTCTGAAAAGCTCGATCCAGACGCTCGCATTATCTGGGGCGCGCAAATTTCAGAGGATCTGAAAAATATCATTCGAACTATGTTGATTGTGACCGGCGTCAAGTCTTCGCAGATTTTTGGGAAGACACACAAAGCAGCAGAAAAAGGCCGCAAAGAAATGGAAAATGATTTGGGCATTGAGTTTGTCCATTAAGGTATTATCATAACTGTATGAGGTTTGAACAATGGAAGAAAATCAAGATGGCGTTGGAACACAAACGCACACAAGCACAGGTTGGACGCATAAAATAAAAATGTGGATTTTAGAGTACAAGCGTGTACTTACTGTCACAAAAAAACCAACAAAAGAAGAATATCTTACTGTTGTCAAAATCTCTGGCTTAGGAATCCTGCTTATCGGACTCCTTGGTTTCGCAGTGCAAATGATTGAATTAATGTTTTTCAAATGATGGTGAAAAATTAAATATTTAGGTGAAATACTATGAGTAAAATGGAAGTTATGGAAAATAAAGATGTTGTTGTTGAAAAAAATGATGCTCCTGAAGCAGCAAAACCAGAAGCAAGCGTGCACATTTTCGCACTTCGAACCACTGCGAACAGAGAAGACCAAGTTATGGACTTCATCGCGAACAATGTAACTAAAAAAGGAATGCATGTGTATTCTATTGTTCGTCCTCACGGGATGCGCGGCTACATTTTTATGGAAGCCGCTTCGCGCTCTGACGCGGAACAGGCGTGCTTTAACGTTCCGTACGCGCGAGGCATTTTGCCAAGTGAAATTCAATACAAAGAAATTGAACACATGCTTGAATCTGTCAAACAAGTCATCAATATTGAGAAAGGCGACATTGTTGAACTGATTAGCGGTCCATTCAAACGTGAAAAAGCAAAAATTACGCGAATCGACAAAACAAAAGAAGAATGTGTTGTTGAATTGCTTGAAGCAGCTGTTCCAATTCCAATCACTGTCAAATTGGACGCTGTTAAGGTTATTAGACGAGACACAGAAGACCAGAGCGGTGGCGCAGAGAAAGCACGCGCTGAAGCGATGGATGATGATGAAGGATTTTAGTTTTTGATTTTTTTCTTTTCTTTTTTTCTTGTTCCTGGTGTGAAAAAATGACAAAAAATGAATGGACAACAGAAAGAATAAAGAAACTTTGTTTGCAGGGATTAGTTATTGCTAATAGTACTATTAAGAACCTTGCTGATGCAGGAAAAGAAGAAGTGGATAATGGTGACGCGGTCAATACTGCCACTTCTGCGGATGTCGCGGTTTCTCATGCACTTGTTGATCATTTCAGAAACGCACAAATTCCAGCGGTCATGTACACGGAGGAGTTAGGAAGACAGAATTTTTCTTCATCTCCAAAATTTCTTATAGGTCTCGATGACATTGATGGCACAGAAAATTGGCGGCGAAGTGAAAGTGTGATGCCTTATACTACAATTATTTTTGTCTATGATAATCCACAACCTCTTTTTAGAAATGCGCTTGTTGCAGTGATGCAAGAACATACATCTGGACATGTATGGCTTGCTGTTCGCGGAGAAGGATGTTATTTTAAGAAAAGAGAGTGGTCAGATTTTCAACGCTGTTTTACTTCAGGAGAAATAGCATTGACGCGAAAAACAGGTGTTCGTTTGGATCTTTATGCTATGCGAGACCAACCCGCAGTTATTGCAGCACTCGTTGAAGCGGCGTGGGTAAAAGACGCGGGTTCTTCTGGATATCATTTTGCGGCAGTTAGTAATGGGTGTATTGATGCTTTTGTCAACAGCGGTGGCAAGGGACATGAATTTGGCGCAGGATATTTACTCATACAAGAAGCAGGTGGTTTTGTTGTTGATAGTAAAGGACAATCATATGCTGCAAGATCATTTGATTTTGATGGAAAATATGATTATGTTTGCGCGGCAACAGAACAATTAGGACGTGCAATTCTTAGCAAAATAAAGTAGTTTCTTATTCGAATAACATTAGCAAAAGTAATAAATATTTGTGTGACATATACAATTCTATGAACATAAAAAATATACTCTATAAACCAAAACAATTTAAACTCTGCACTATTACAATTTCTTATGAAGCTTCCCACATTTATTGAAACGATGAAACCAGAACTTCGGTATGGTCTTATTATTGGTTTAGGGGTTTCTCTCTGGGTGCTTGTTGAATTTCTTCTCGGCTTTCACACAACGAGAAAGGATATTGGAGAATTTACTGGTTATCTTTCTGTCATCATCCCTATTCTTGGTTTGTATTCTGGCTTGTTCGCAAAACGAATGGAGAATTTGTCCATCACCTATTGGCAACTTGTCAAAGCAGGCATGATGATGGTTCTTCTTAGCGCGCTCATTATTTCATTGTTTATGGGTTTGTACAACAGTGTTATTCATCCCGAATGGGTTGAAGAAGGGATCGCGTTTGAAAGAGAACGATTGGTGGAAATGAACGCAACGACTGAAGAAATAACTGCGGCAGAAGAAGTTATGGCTGTTGTTTTTAGCACAGAAATGCAGATGATCATCTCTTTTATCGGTGTTGTGTTTGAAGGATTTTTCCTCACTTTATTGATTGCTTGGTTTGTTCAGAAGAAGTAAACCTTAAGAAAATCCGCTAGAAATCCCATAAGTTCAGCTGCGTAGCAGCTGGACGTCCTTTAGGTATGGGATGAATAGCGGTAAGTTTTTCTAGAGAAATATTTCTCTGTTTTTTGGTGGTAAAGTGATGCGCCTCACCGGAGG
>JACRPI010000026.1 GCA_016214075.1 Candidatus Woesearchaeota archaeon | reverse complement strand
TCCAAAGAACTGATCTGGCTTTGACATCACTTGATTTGTGACATAGACGCAGATGTTTTGTGTGTCTGCAATTTTGAGCAAATTGTGCATGTGCTTGTTGATCTTTTGCTGGCGTTCTGCAAGTGTTCCTCGTCCGACAAACTCTGCTCTGAAATGTGCTGTCAACGAATCCACCACAATGAGCTTGACATTCATCTGCTGTTCATTAATCATTTCCTCTACTTTTTCGACAAGCAGCATTTGATGATCGCTATTGTACGCTCTTCCTACTTTGATGCACTTCAATACTTTGTCAGCATCCAATCCTTTTGCTTCTGCCAATTGTTTGATTCTTTCTGGGCGAAAGGTATTTTCTGTATCCACGTAAAACACAACGGGATTATTGTCTATGTCTGCCGCCACTGCGTTGACTGCAAGAATATGACCAACTTGCGTTTTTCCTGCACCAAACTCTGCGTAGATTTCTGTAATTGCTCCTGTTTCAAAGCCGCCAGCCATCATCGCATCAAACCCTTTGTGGCCAGTTGAGATTTTTGTGACGCGCTCTCGCTTCTTCATCACTTGATCGCCGCTTTCAAATCCCATATCCAGATTTGTTCGCGCTGCGTTGATTATTTTTCTCGCGCCTGGTTCAGAAATGCCTGTTGCTTCCACAATCTCTCCCGGAGTTGCAACAGCAATCGCCATCACTGTTCCAAACCCTACTGCAGTTAATTTTTCTGCTGTCGCAGGACCAATTCCTGGCAGGTCATGAATGGTGATGTTTCCCTTCTTCTTTACTTCACCAGTCTCTTCGCTTTGTTCCAGCGCTGCTTTTTCCTCGCGGAACTTTTCTTCATCAAATTCTTCTGTACTCATGTTTTCCTCAAATACCTGTTGTTGTCTTCGCATAGGGATCTCCTCCTTATTTAAAAAATTTCACTTCATTCATTTTTTAATTGAAAATAATAAAAAAATAAAAGATTTAATTAAGCATTCCGAAATTCCACTAGTGTGTTTCACCAGTGGACGAAGTCCACAATCAAAAAATGAACTGTGGAATTTCGCAATGCGTCAAGAACCACCTAAGCCATGCCACCGATCTATAGCGACCGAAGGGAGCGGTGATCGGTTGTTCTTGACGCAAACAAAACTTTTGCTTATTCTTCAGCTTCAGCTACGTCTGCACTATCTTTTGCAAAGACAAGGAAATCATATGCCTTGTTTATTGCTGCGGCAGCTCTTGGAAGGTCATTAATTCTCATGGAATTTGTACTTTTCCATGCTCCTTCCTTGTCTTTGTAGCTTCGTTCCAAAGAAATCGTGTTGTAGCTCATTTCTTTGCCATCAACTTCTTTTCCTGCATTCTTCCAGACAGTCACGCTGACAGCTCCTGCTCTGAATTTCTTTACTGGCTTATTTCCTGTTTTGGTTTCCATAATTCCACCTTCCTTTCGGGTTTTCTTTCAGCAGTGCGAGTTCTGGTGCATTTCTGCACTTTTCTTCTCAAAACTCTCATCTGTGGTGTACTCTTATCATTATCACAGAAGTAGATATAGCTCACAGCAGCATGTCCAGTGTGGGTTGTGCTTACGATTTACTGAGAATAAGAGCACTGGACATGATGGTTTGTCTTGTGGTATAAAGAATTTTGAAAAAATAACTTTCTGATGTACGGCAGGTGATTTTTTCTAAAAATTCTTTAATGATAATTGATTACGAACTCGCAACGCTGAACTCACGAACAAGCAACGCATGGCGAGGCATGTCATTATTTTTATTATTTCAATTGCTGTGTTGCATAATTCAAAATGATCTTGTATTGGAGTATAGCAGAAGCTACGCTTCAGCGTAGCGTTTCATCTTCTGATACGCCCAGAATTTTATTTTCGCTTCTTGAATTATCCCCCTCTCTGATCTTGCATGTATTTTCTCCCCAAACATCCTCTTTACTGCGCTAAATATCCCCTCTGTCGCCAACCAACGAGAGCCATATTGATGTTCTCTTGCCCAAAGATCATATCCTAAAAGATTTCGTTCTTCTACATTCTTATCTCGTTCCCTACTTCCGGAGGGAACGATAGCATTTTTATCTGGCTTGATGATTGGTTCAATTCCATTGTAGACCAGTTGATTCCAAAGAGCAATCTCATCGTAAGAACCATCACCACCAAAGCATTTAATATTCACTTTTTTATTTCGTAAATCGGCAAGCTGTCGCTTTGCCGAATCTAATTCAGACTCTTGAATAAGATTAACTTCAAAGCTCACTGGTTCTTTTGATTTTGGATCGCCCAAAATAATTACTTGTACCCAGCGACGGTTTTTCTTACCATATTTTTCACGTAGATATTCGCCACTTTCTATCACTTGCAAACCAGTTCCATCACTAAATAAAGTAAGGCTATTGCCTTGCGGCACAACAAGCTGACATTCCAGCTTGTTTATGCGTCGATTAGCTGTGGTGTAATCGTTGTAGTTTGGAACTTTCCCAAAATCAGCTAATCTTCTGGTCATTCCTTCAATCATTCGACAAGGAATACTTTTTGCATGCCAGATTCCTTGTAACTCAATGAGAGAATTTGGAAATTGATAAGGTGCTCCTATTTTCCCCAAATTCATTTGATATAATTCATCTTCCCATTTTTCAATGAAGTCTAAATCTAAAAAGAACTCGCCTCGCTTGATGAGCTGTTCATTGTACTTTTTCCAATCACGTCTGTCAAAATAACTATCTCCCCATCGTTTTGTTTTTGCCATAAAACACCTCAAAATAGAAAGATATATATACATGTATATATATCTTGTTGTTATGAGAACCTTAAAAATAAAAAACAATGAGTTAGAACTCAAAGATGAAGTAGAAACTATCTTCCAAAAGACTGTGACAAAATTTGGAAATGGCGCAAAAATCGATTGCTTGAAAAAATATGTTGGAAAAGAAGTTTATGTCATAATCAGAAAGAAGAATTAATTATGCAACACAGCATTTCTGAAGGGGGAAACTATTCACTCCCTATTTCTCCAACAATTCATCTTGCCCGATATGTGGGAATACTTCATGGCGCAGGGTATGTGCTTCAGGAAGGAATTGCGCCGCTTGTTCTCGAACAGCAGCTTCGCGATCTTGCTGCTGCGAATTTTCCTGCTGCAAATGGATATTTGCCGACGTGCCTGAAAAGAGTACCAAATGAGGATAAGATATCCTTCTTCAGCGCATTATTTTTTGACTTGAGCAGTACAAGCCGCGCAGGACATATTGTTTCACTAGATACTATTGGCAAAGAAGGAAGTGCACTTCTTGCATCTTATCTGGGCGGATTTTTCTCTGGATGTCAAGATATTGCTCTTCTGCAAGAATATGCCCAACGGCTTCAGCAAACCTCTTTTCCCATATTCCGACAGCAGACACGAACACTCTACAGGCCATAAAATATTTAGGTTGCATGTACTTTCTTTCGAATATGGCTCTTGACAAACAGAGAATAGATGCGCTTGTCCGGTATTATGACCAATTCCATAAGGAAGAACGACAACCAAAACGAACTTCTATTGGATATTATCGCCCGACAAATCTCCGTGATGTCCGAACAGTGTTTGATATATTGTACCATCAGAGAGATCTGAGACCAATGGATATTTTTGCTGACGCAGGAGGCGGAGATGGCAGAGTTGCCGCGCTCGCGTCCCTCTATGGAGCACGGGCATGTTCTATTGAAGGAGACAGAGCAATGTATGCCACTGCAATAAAACGCAGAGGAGAACTTATTGCACAGGGAATTCTCGACCAGTCGGAAAATAATAATGGACCATGGCTTGTGGAAGGAGATTTTCTTGACCCTGCGACGTATCTGCAGCAACTGCATATAACACCGCATGCAGTAGATATTTTTTTTAATGCAGGAGACAATGAGCAAGGACTGGCGCGCCTTATCAAAAGTTATGGCAAAGAATTTGCCAACCTGATTCTTATGCAATCATCTTCTCCATTACTCATATCACACCTTCCGTATGCTTCTGTCTATCGAGATGATCAGCAAAGATACCTCGCAACAATTTACGGCGCAAATTAATTACTCCTTATTAGTGATAAAATAGCCGAAACCTTTAAATATAAGCCTGAATCTAAAG
>JACRPI010000025.1 GCA_016214075.1 Candidatus Woesearchaeota archaeon | reverse complement strand
TTTTCCTAACTTATTTTTTCTATAACCTTTTTTAGCAATATCACTGGATTTACAGTTCAAACATTGAATGTCCATAAAAATCACCAAAACAACCTAAGAATTAACTAATATATATAGATGACGCTAAATAGACAATGTCCTGTTTGTAGTTTTCGTAACCACAAACAAATTAAAAACATTTATAAACAAGCAGTTAATTCACAAAGCTATGGCTGACGAAAAAGAGTCAAAAAAACCAATTGTCAAGAAGAAAGCACCAATCTCTAAAAAAAAGAAAGCATGGTTCCAGATAGTTGCGCCTGAAGTATTTGGGAAAGCAGTTATTGGAGAAACACTTGTTGAAGACGCGAAACAAACAATGGGTAAAACAATCGGATTAAGCCTTATGAGTCTTACAGGAGATATGAAAAAACAGCATATCACCGTCACATTCGCAGTAGACAATGTCGCGGAAGGCAAAGGCCAAACAAAGGCAGTTGCGTATGATATTGCTCCAGCTTCTATTAAACGCCTTGTTCGAAGAGGACGAGAACGTGTTGACGCGTCCTTTATTTGCGAAACAAAAGACGGCGTGAAACTCGCGATGAAACCATTCCTCTTAACAGCGTATGAAACAAACAGATCGACATTAACCGCGTTGCGCAGATACGCGATTGCGTTTATCGCGACGTATGTTTCACAGAATGATTACGATACAGTTTTCAAAGACGCAGTCACTGGAAAATTACAAGCAGGTGTCCGAGAAGCAGTTCGGCATGTGTATCCAATTAGAGCAAGCGAAATCCGCATGATGCACATCACAAAACCAACCGCGAAAGTCACTGCGTTGCCGCATCCATCGATTAATGTCGAACAGATCATGCAGGGTTCTCAGAATAGAGCGCCACGACGGCCGCCAGTTCGTTCTGAAGCGCCACAGCAAGCTGCAGAAGCGGCAGCTCAATAGATTTTCTTAGAGTTTTTTCTGGATTTTTGAGGTGAAGTACATAATTAAACTACTTTGAACTTTATTACCGCAAGCCAACAACATGGCGAGACGGAGTAAAATTGGTGAAACAAATTTTACGAAGTAGGACAAGCTTTTTGGCAGAGGTAAGGATAAGAAAGCCAAAAAGTTGTCCGTCTGTGCCATTGTTGTTGTTGGCTTTGTGTTCATCAAGAATAAATAATGAATATTCACGACCCCTTTTTATTCCTTCCCCTTAACTCCACTTCCAATAATCGTTGTAACACTTCTTGATCACCATACGCTTCTTTCACTGCGGCAAATACTTTTCTGCTCACCGTATGATGCTTGCTTTCCAGCGCTTCTTCGAGAACATGAAGATCCACAGCTTTATCTTCTCTCTTTTGTGAGAAAAAACTCAACCCAAAATCAATGAAATAAACAATATTGGAAACAAGAATCATGTTTGATGTCGTCAGATCGCCATGAATAATTCCTGCGTCATGAATTTGTCGTATTTTTTTGCCAATTTCTTTTCCAATCGCGACACAATCTGTTTGTTCAAGAGAATCAGCAAGTTTCTTGCCATGCAAATACTCGATTTCGATAATCTCCTCCTCATCAGAAAACAGAACCTTTGGCGTAAAACCTAACTCCTTGAGTTTATCAAGCACTTTCGCTTCGCGACGCGTTCGCGAACTTCAACATGAGCAACTCCCTTATGCTTATGCAGAGTAAGCACTGCTTCAGCGCCAATCGCGAGAACTTTTTTCGCGCGTTGTTTGACAGGCTTTTTCTTATTCTTCTTTGCAGTTTTTTTTATTGACTTTAGAGTCTTTGTTATTTTTTTTGTTTTCTTTCGCATACCATCACGCACGCAGGGAAAATGTTTCAAGAGTGGAGTAGATTGGACCACTTTTTCGAAGCTGGCTTTCTTTGAGCAAAAAATGTGTACATTTTATTGTTCCAAACAAATCATTCTTATGTTTTGTGATAAAGTGTTGTATCTTTTCGCGTGTCTCCACATCCTTCATATCCTTAACCCGAGCAAGCGTCAAATGCGCAGTAAATGTCTCTTTTGGAAACAAAGGCGCGAGAAGCGTGTTGATCTCATCGCCCAATTGTTGGAGCGCAACGCTTTCGCAGCCAACCCACACAACACGAGGCCTTTTCTCAGTAGGAAAACACCCCATCTCCTTAACAGAAAAAGAAAAAGCAAGCAACGAAACACGAGAAAGCGCTTCTTTTACCTTCAAAAGCGTATTATGCGAGACATAGCCAAGAAATTTCAGTGTCACATGAATATTTTCAAGAGCAACCGGTTTTACTCCCCGCATCTGTAATTCGGAAAGCAGTGGCGCCATTTTTTCCTGTATTTCAGAAGGAAGTTCAACTGCGATAAAGCAGCGGATTTTCTTCGATTTCTCTTCTTCTTCTTTTTCCATGGGATAGAATAAATTTATTTCTTCTCAATAAAAATTTTAACAGGTTTCTTCTCCTCAACTTCGCGAATAATAAAAGTCAATTCATTAAAGCGAACTTTCATTCCTTCCTGCCATTCTTTCTTCTTCAATGTCTCAAGGAACTGGTTGAGCGTGTTTATTTTTTGATCGTAAGGAAGTCTAATGTTAAAGAACGCGTTAATGTCTTCAATCTCTGTATCCCCATGAACAATGATTATGTTCTTTTTGATACGCTTGATTAAAGTAGGAGAAATATCTTTTTCATCAAAGATGTCGCCAACAATCTCTTCAATAATGTCTTCCATAGTGACAAGTCCTTTTAATTCTCGCTTTTTGTTGAGCGCAATCGCGATATGCACGTGTCGTCCTTTCAATTCTTTAAACAAACGTTTGATAGGATAATTTTCCTCAACAAAAAGGGGTTTTTTCGCGATCTCGCGTATTTTCACTTCTTGTTTGTGTTCCGCAAGCGCCTGAAGCAAATCCTTCAGATACACAATGCCAACAATATTTTCTTTTGAGCCAGAATAAATAGGTGTTCTTGTATGCTCGCGCTTGTTGATTTCATGGACAGCAGCTTCGACAGTAAGATTTTCATCGAGGGAAAACATACGCCGTTTTGGCGTCATAACATCTTTCACTACATTTTGTTTAAAATCAAGAATCCCTTCAATAAATACCTTTTCTGTATTGCCAAGTCTGTTTTCTCGGACACCGAGCTCAACAAGCGTTCGCAGTTCCGATTCAGAGTAAAGGGGCGCTGCTTTATGACCACCAAACATTTTGAGAAAGAGCTTGGTAAGCCATTCAAATATGATGACAAAAGGATAAAGTACTTTAATTGCGATGATTCCCATAGGCGCAAGAAACAGCGCAATAGGTTCCGCATGGCTTGTCGCGAAGCTTTTAGGAATAATCTCCCCAAATGTAAGAATAATAAAAGCTGTAATCCCTGTCGCGATAACAACACCATTACTATCGAATAAAGATGTCGCGAGAACAGTTGCGAGAGAAGCAGCTGCAGCATTCACAATATTATTGCCAATAAGAATGGTAATAATAAATTCTCTTGGTTTTTGTTTAAGATGGAGCAGTGTTTGCGCTCCCTTGACTTTCTCTTTTGCCAATGTCTCTACTTTCAAACTACTTACCGCCATGAATGCGGTTTCTGCGCATGATGAGAACGCGGAGAGCGCCACAAAGAAGAAAAAAACAACAATTTCGATTATCATCACATATAGCGAATGCTGATTATATATAAAGATTGCGAGAACAAAAACATATAAACCCTCTTTCTTTTGAATTTTGCATGCAGAAAAATAAGCAGGACGAAGAAGACCACATGCACGCAGCGATCCAGAACGACATAGAGAATGATACAACAGAAGAATCCAAATTCTCTCGCGTCCTCAAAAGAGTGTTTCTTTTCATTGTCGGCATTTTTCTCGTCTACTTGTCATTAACCTATCTCGGCGTTGGTCCGTATATGCTGCAGATCTTTGAAGGACAGATGGTCAGCGCAGAAGTAGATGAAAACTTCACCCTTGCGATAGGAAACCAAACAAAAGTCATTTTCGAGAAAGAAGTATATCATGAGCTTCTCGAGTATTATGTTGCTCATCAACGCTATGAGTTTGCCGCGTGCTTTTTTGGGAATGTGAGAGAAACAAAAACACAAACAACAGATAATGAAACAACAACAGAAAAAACATACGTCCTTTCAGAGATGGAAATTCCGCATATGTATAGCCAATCCGTGCATAGAGTTGTTTCGACAGGGTGTCCTACAGAAACACTTGTCTCACTACATACCCATCCGTACAAACAGTGTTTATTTTCAGAACAAGACATAAATTCTTTTTTTATATTCAGGCAACGCGCGCCAAACGGACTCTACGCGTTGATGTGTGAAGAAGACCGATTTACATTCTACGGGTATTAAAACGGAAAAAGCAAGAAAACATAAGTACTTAAATAAGAGAAAAGAAATAAGAAAAGAAAAACATGAAATCAGTACTGCGAATAGGATTGGAAACAGAACTTTTTCTAATAAATAATAAAGGAAAAATCGCCAATGAAGCGGATGTTGTGTTAAAGGAGCTTCACAAAAAACAGAGCATGAAAGAGCACATCGTGCAAGAGTGCAGCCATGATATGATTGAAATCAAAGCGCCACCCCATGAGTTTGTCACAAAAACAGCGCTTCTTCTTCTGCAAAATATGGAAAAGGTTCAGGAAACAGCGGAAAAGCATCATCTTTCGTTACTCCCGCTTGCGACATATCCGGGAAAAATGACACCCTTGATGCGAACAGATAAAAAATATAAAATAAAAAGCGAGCTTTTTGGAGAAAAAAGATTTTTAATAGCGGGAAGATGTGTCGGATTTCATTGTCATTATGAACTTCCGTTTAACCTTCCTTTAGTTAAAAACATTTCGCTGCTTCAATTCCTTGATCTCAAACACGAGCATGCGCTGCTCAACGGCTACAACACAATGATTGCCATGGATCCTGCGCTCACGACATTTATGCAGTCTTCTCCTTTTTATCAGGGAAAGCATCTTGCGAAAGATTCTAGAATGTTAGTGTATAGAGGAAGCCCCGCGCTCAAATGCGCGCAATCACTGTATCATCATTATGAAGAGTTCGGGCAATTGCCTGGCTATAAGCACTCTATTTTTGAAGTCATTGAAATGATCGAAGAAAAATATCATGATTGGAAAAAGAATATCTTAGAGGTAGGCATGAACATAAGAACGCTCTCGCACTACGGATCATTTTTAGACACTGCGTGGAATCCTGTAAAAATAAATAAGTTAGGAACATTGGAACAGCGGGGCATGGATATGAATTATCCCGCGCATTTTATCGCAGCTGCTGCGTTGATAAAAGCAACAGTAAAAAGAGTTTCTGATGAAAATTTAGAGATTGTTCCAAGCGACGTAGGAATAAAAAAACCATTTACAGTGGAAGACGAAAAGTTGTTTGTTCCACCAGAACGTTTTATTCACAAAACATTGCAGGTGCATTCAGCGTATGAAGGAATCGAAAACAAATATATGCAAACTTATTGTAAAGCAGTGCTCAAGTTCGCGGAAAAAGATATGAAAAGGAAAAACAGACGTATCTTAAGACCATTTGCGAGAACGCTTGCTGAACAAAAAACACTTTCTGATGAGATTCTTTTGTATGCAAAGAAAAAAGGATGGGAAAAAGGAACAGAACTGCGGCAAAAAACAGCAGAAGAAATCGCAGTGCATTACGCAGAACGACTAAAAAAAGAAATTCCTATTTCTCTGAAACAGATTGCGTAAGAACAGAACTTCAAAAAAAAACCACTCTAAAGTGAAGAACAGCATGCTCGAGAACTCCAAACTCACCAAACTAGTATACATTTTCGTAACATTTATATACATCTTTGTACATAAATATAGCTAAGAGGTTGTGTAACTCAGCAACTTCGTCATGGTGATACAGGCTCTCTGTTGGATCAATGAAAGTTCTCAATTCTCATTGACCCCACCCCCCAAACAACCCAGCAGGGAGCCGGTAATCCTTTTTCTAATTGTTTCAAAAGTTTTATATAGTTCTACCACAACATAAATAGAGATTTAAGGAGTTGGGGGACTGAATAGACTACATCCTAACTAAACGTGAAACTATGGAACAAATGCAAAGAGAAGCAAGTATCAGAGAAGAAAAAGTATTAGTCTTAGATTTCCTGCCAAACGGCTATCCCTTAGATCCCCGACCAACACACAAGAAAACAGCGATTGTGCAGGCAGTGGGAAAAGATCACTTTACACTCTTAGAGCTTGTTCCAAAAAAAGGAACCACATTAAAACTTATGCAGGAATTATATATTGGACCAGACAAGCGAGATGAGATCCAGCATATTGTAGGAAGACTTCCTATGCACAAACTCACTGGAACCGCGAAACAAGAACTTGAGTTTGTCATCAAAGAAATTGTCCACACCAATCAAACAAAGTTCATTGAATTTTTCAATAAAGCGCAGCCGCTTTCCACAAGAATGCATCAGCTTGAGCTTTTGCCAGGACTTGGAAAAAAGCACATGTGGGAAATTATTGAAGCGCGCGAAGAAAAACCGTTTGAGAATTTCGCGGACATCAAAACACGAGTCAAACTCATGCCAGATCCAGAAAAAACAGTCGTCAAAAGAATTGTTTCTGAATTAGAAGGCAATGAAAAGTATCATATTTTTGTTGACAGATAATTTTTCTCTTATTTTAAATAGGTTTATTTAGAATAAACAACTTCAGAAGAAGATCTTCCATATTCCGCGACAAATCGTTCTGCAACCGGTCTCCATGCAGGATCTACAACATAAATATGAAGAGGAGTCTCAGTCTTTATTTCAAGAATGTCAGTGGTAAATCGAGCAGAAGCAATATGCTGTGCAAGAGCGTCAACGAGTTGTCCAACATCTCGATCTTCAGAAGGATGACGTAAGACGTGACGAGACGTGTGAGGAGTAAGATAAAGACCAACACCAAAATGATGACTCCCATTTGTTCCCATGAGTGGAGCTAAAACAAGATAAGGGTGTTGAGGTGCTTCTGGATATTCTTCAATAAGCGTAAATCCATTTGCAAAAAGACAAGGAGCATTTGCGTCAGGCTCACCTGCGTCCCATGCGTCAATAACAGGAGGCGCTCTTGGTCGTTGATAATCTGATAATTTATCACTCATTTTCTCTATTCTTCCATAACCCTTTTTAAGTTTTACGGAACATCTTACCTTATCACACCATTAAACACAAGAATCACTTAAAGCGCCGCAAATAACTCTCCACGATTTCTTCCATCCAGCCTTTTGCCGCAAGAATTTTCTTAATCTCTTCATTGTTTTTTCCTTGGCTAAAACTATGGCGAATAAAACTCTCGAGTTTTTCATACCCTTCCACAGGACTCGGAACATCGTGAATAATAATTTCCTTCGCTTTTTCAAAAATACTGGCAACTTTCTCCTGTGTCGTGCTGTTCTTTGTCATGCTTTGAATAGATTTCTTGATCGCGGACGCTTTTTGCTGTTTCATGATAAAATAGCGTAAACTAAAGCCAGCAACACCCAAACCCCCTAAGATAAGGAGAAATCCAACCCATTTTCGAGAACTATGTTCTTCTTCTCCTGTTATAATCACTTCTTCTGTTGCGTTTACTTCTGTTTCGTTTATTTCGGTCGTGTTTATTTCCTCAGAAATTTCTTCAGTAGTGTTAGAAATAGTTTCATTGGAAATTGTTTCATTGATCTCTTCTTCCACTTCAGGTTCTTGATACACAGGAATGGTTTCAGAGAGGGATTTGATATAATCAATATCATTGATAGTATACTGCAATTGAATATCGAGGGTGACTTCTTCGTCTGTAAACGCGGCGACAGGAATACTCCATGAGGTACTATACGGTTCTTGCGTCGCGAAGAGTTCATCAATCGCGTCTGTTGTTAAAGAAACAGTTTTCTTGTAATCAGGATCAGCGGTGTGAACAACCGCGAGTCTTGTTGGTTTATCTGCCATGGTCGTCAGAAGCGATAAAACAAGGGTCATGTTTGTATTTTCTTCATCATAGCCCTCAACAGTATAAGAAAGACCATATGGCGCGGTAAACGTCGCGGCGTTAATCGAAATAGTTTCTGATTCTTCAAACGTGCTTCCACCACCAAGATCTCCTGCCATCGTCACTTCATATTCTAACGCGGTGTCAGAATAAGGCGCGGTAAAATTCTGTTTTTTGATAAGCGTTTTTGTATTTTTTGGGAGCGACGCGACATAGTGAATAACAGAAAATAAATCAGAAGGATCTGAGGTAAGAGTAATAGCAACGTTAGAATAACTTATTTCAGTATCAGAATTATTCACATAATAATAGATGATAATCGGTTCGCCACCATCAAATGTTTCGCTGCTCAGCGTAATTATTGGAATAACATCAGCAACATCGATACTAAAAGAAGTACTTTCAGAAGCTGAATACGATTGCGCGTCGGAGCCAGAATAGGTATAACTATAATCTGCGGATGCGTCCAATGTATGAGTTCCACCACTTTCTGGAATAATAAAGACAGAAAATGATTGATCTCCGTAGCTGCTTAAAGACCCTGTCCAATTATATGTCCCATCATCTTGTTCGTTAAGTTGCGTATCAATATAGGAAACACTCACTGTAGAAGGAAGTGTCAAAACAAAAGAATCAACAGTAATTGCGCGGTCAAGATTATTAGAGAGAGTGACTGTGTATTCCATCTCTGTTCCAAGAGAAATCGCGTCTTCATCGGATTCAAGAGTAAAGGAAACCGCGACAGGATCTGTAAGGCTTATAGTCAAAGAATCGACAGTATCTTCATATTCGCCAGTGTCATCTTCATAAGTAAAAGTAACGTCATCTAAAGTAATGTCCGATCCGGAAGAAGGATAATCATCAATGACAATAGTATAAACAATAGTAGCAGACTCACTTTTATAGAGAACACCATTCCAATAAACATCAGCTATTGTTGATTTTTGTGAAGAGGTGGAAGTTCCTTTGGTAATCTCCGGTGTTCCCTGAATATCAACAGTTGAAGGAAGATCTTCAGAATAGGTAACAGAGACAGAATCATCTCCTTCATTGGAAATAGTGACCGTGATTTCAATTTCATCACCAATGTTCGCGCTTGTCGCGCTCGCTTCCTTGCTCACGCTGACAGAAGACTGTTCTTTTTCCACAGTAATTTCAAAGGTCATATCGCTTCCATCTTGTGTGATAGAATCAAGCGTAAAGGTGTATGGTCCTTTTATTGCTGTGCCGCCTTCTTCATCAATGAGAATGCTTCCATATTTGTTTGAACTAATGCGAACGCCAGTGTAATCCGCGTATTCATGCACAGTATACGTTTCACCGTCAAGTTCAAAAGTATCATCTTCGAGAACACTATCAGAGAAGACTTCTTCAGCTTCTGCGAAGGCAGAGGGGGAAGAAAAAATAAGAATAAAGAATAAAACAATGAGAGAAACAAGAAATTTCCTTTTCATGAGAGTATTCGGGAAAAAGAAGGATATAAACCTTTCGAAAGTATCAGATCGCAGAGAGATATTTTAATTCTTTTTCTAAATCACAAAGAGAATAATAATAACCCCATTCCGGCATTGCCGGAATGGGTCCCCCTGACAATAAAGCAATAGGGCGATTAAAAGCTACTGAGGAACAACAAACACGAGAACACGCACTAACTTTTCATATTCGCCTAACAAAGGAAAAAATGTCAGGGGGACCCATTGCACGAAGTGCAATGGGGTCATTATAATTGATTTAATCAAAAAAAGAATGACAATCCCCAATCAAGAAAACAAAAAGATGAAAAGTTATTTCCTTACTACAACCTCATCCATTCCAAATCGTACTTTCGCTGCAGCAGCGTATGTATCATCTGCAGAACGATAGCCAATAGGACAAAGAACTGCGGTAGTCAAATGCATTTTTTCAAGCCCCAATATTTTGTCAAAAGCAGTTGCGTCAAAACCTTCCATGGGACAGGTATCGATTCGTTTATAGCTACAAACAGTCAATAAATTACCAAGCGCAATGTAAACTTGCAATTTTGCCCATTCAATAAGTGCAGCTTTATCTTTGTGCGCGACAAAACCAAGCATCATGTCTTGATATCCTTTCAAGGAATCAACAGGAATTTTCCGAGTAGATGCAAGCGTTTCCACATATTTTTTGACGTAAGATTCATTGACATCTGTTCGCGCGCAAAAAACAAGAAGATGAGAAGCGTCAACTACTTGCGATTGATTCCATGCGTGCTGCTGTAATTCTTTTCGCAGCGTTGCGTCAGTCACCACAAGAAATTTCCATGGCTGTAGGCCAAAAGAAGAAGCAGAGAGGCGAAGCGCTTCAAGGAGTTCCTGAAGATCCTGTTCAGAAACTTTTTTCGTTGGATCAAATTGTTTTGTCGCGTATCTCCAGCGGAGATCATTGAGGAGGGTGTTTGTCATAAGAAAATGGAACGATACCCCATTTATATAATTATCTTACAGTTCATCGCAAATCATTAAAAAGAGAAAGAATACCATGAAGGTATGCTTTCCATCATCATACCCGCACACAATGAAGAAGAATACATTGCAGCATGCTTGCAAAGCATCAAACAGCAACCATTTTCAGATTATGAGATCATTGTTGTCTGCGATAGCTGCACAGATAAAACACCAACCATTGCAAAAAAATATACAAAAAAAGTATTTGAAATAAAAAAGAAAAATGTCTCCGCTGCACGAAATTATGGCGCGAATAAAGCAAAAGAAGATGTTCTTGTTTTTTTAGACGCAGATAGTACTATTGCATCAAATCTCCTCACTGAAATACAGAAAGCAATCAAGAACGGATATGTTGGTGGTGTCACAAAAACAAGGTCCCTAGAAAATTTGTGGAAAGCAAAAGTTCTGTGGAGTGTCGGAAACTTTTTCAGACATTTCTTTCTTGCGGCTTCAGGAATGCTCTTCTGCAAAGCAAGTATGTTCACAGGCTATGATGAATCACGACATCTTGCGGAAGATACAGATCTAATTCTAAAATTAAAGAAGAAAGGAAGAATGAAATACATCACCAACAGTTATATCAGAACATCTTCACGCAGATTAGAAACAGAAGGATATTGCTGGACGATTTTTCGCCAGTTTTCCGCGTTTTTCACAAAAACAAAGAAGGGGTATTAGGGTAATCATAATAGAAAAAATATCATTTCTTCTTCCATCTCTTCTGAACAACAAACCCAATTCCCGCGCCAAGAACAAAATAGACAAAGACTAAAAGCGCACTCATTCCAAGCGAGACACTCATCTCCACACGGTCTGCGCACGCAGCGACTGGACTCATTTCTAATTGAGCGCAGCATCCTGAAACTCCTTCTGAGATCCATGGAACGCATTCTCTATTCTCCTCAACAGCAATCTCTTGAGCCATCCAGTATACACAATGTTCCTCAGTAGAAGGACAAAATTGGCTGGTCAAAGAAGATCCTTCAACAATAAAATGAGAAAGAATCGGAAATATATGTCCTGTTATTGTAGGAAGGATGAGTACCGCGTTTGATTCTTCTTGTTCAAAAAAGAAACGATACATCGGAAAATACGCGAAGAGATAAAACAAGAAAAGGAAAATACAAAGAGACGCGCCAATAATTCCCCAACGAAGCCAAAGCTGTCGTGTTTGAAACCATTTTTTTATGTTCATGTTGGTTCTTCTCTCGGGATTACCTTTCTATCAAAATCTTTGTCATAACTAAGAATAGCTTCACAATTATATTGCAATGCTGTTGTAAAGTGAAGTAAGTCTATGAATCGGAGTTCTTTTTGCTTCTCTGCTTGTTTTATTGTTTCAAATATAACATTAACATCTACAGGAATTATGTGAAGTGAAGATTTGAGAAGACTTCTGATTACTTGAGTTGCATATGTTCTCGAGGAATGATATTCAATAATATTAAAAGCTTCAGCAAGAACAAGAGCATTAATTATTCCTCCTTCTCTCACTGCATTTTGGCATTGTCTCTGCAATTCATTTTCATAAAATGCATATGCAATAATATTACTATCAATAAATTTCATCGGAACATTCTCTCATTAAGTTCTTCCATTTGTTCCACACTCATTTTATGTTTTGGTTTTATCTTCTTTGCAAGCTCAAACAGACGCTCAAGCTCTTCGCCAGCAGGAGTAATGACTATCTTATTCCCTACTTTCTCAATCTCTACTTTGCTTCCTACATGAAGATCAAACGCGTCTCTGATTATCGCAGGAATGGTAATTTGCTGCCCTTTGCTTATTGTCGCTAACATAGCTTCACCTCATGATTCATGAAGCATTAAGCATGAAGAAGTATATAAAGTTTGTGGAGATTTTTTTGCTAAAACAGAAGAAGGTACTAAATTTTAAGAAATTAATTATCATTAAAGAGTAATTAAAGAAAATGTTTATAAAGAAAGGTTCATTCTCAAAGTTATGAATAATGTAACAAGAGTAATAGCAAGTATTGGATCTGCAATGGTTCCGATAACTGCAGCATATTGGAATGCTGGAACTTATTTACATCAAAAATTAGTTGAATCAGAAGGGAGTCCATTATACCAATCGTTAGAAAATTGTTTAGCAGATACAACGGGATTCACTGATCCGGATAGAGTAACGCTTATTGGAACTGCTTTAGTCAGTGTTGGTTTATGTAAAGTTGCTTATGAAGTAGGTAAACCAATTGTACAGGGGTTTGCTTATCTTTACAACGCAAAACTAGAATAATCCTAATCACCATGAAGAAGAGGAGCTTCAGCATTCATGATTCTGAATCATCTCAAGACGCAAGATACAAATCTTCTTCAACGCTTCAGGAGATTTCGCGTACTCAATAAACGCAGGATTCCAACGCTGTTCATAGCCAAGCCACATCTGCTGCAACATGCTGTCAGAAATGCCATGCCACAATCTTTTCTTTTCTTCAATAAACGATTCCTTAGAATCATAAAGATCCGGATATCGTTCTTGAAGCGCGTCAAACAATGTATATCCATTGTTTGCTTCGCTAAGCATCCTTGCCCAATATTCCTGCAATTCTTTTTTGTAAAGCAAAATATCAAACGCTCTGCTTCCCGCGTCATAAATAGTACAACGCTCAAGAGGGAAATACACCTGTTCATATTGACTGAGCGCAAATTCTGGAGTCAAGATGCAGTCTCTACGCAGAAAATCAGTTCCTGAATCAGTAAGTCGAATGCCAGAAGCGATTTCATTGTTCACAAGTTTAAATTTGCCTTCAAAATAGATAATCGTTGTTCCCTGATAATCTGGAAATTTTTTTCGCAGCTGCGCGTCGTATTCCTCAAGCACTTTTTCCGCGCGATAGCAGCCAAAGGTCATGACAGTAAACCGTTTCACAGTCCGAACATTAACTTGCTCAATAACTTTGTCAAGCGCGGCAAGCGCTTCTCGTAAACTTGTTCCTGTGCCAATGACATCGCCTAAAAAGAAATTAACCACTTTAGGAATCGTAATTTTTTTGTACGTCTGTACTTCAGCGGACCATTTGTTGGTCAAAGGATCTTTTGTTCGCTGGGAAATGAGATACGTCGTGGAATGTTTATTGTAGCCATATGCTTTCGCGAGCGCTTCACGGATTCCAAAATTCAAGCCGCCACGCAAAATAGAAATAACGTTGGTTTCATAATCTGGCCATTGTTTGAATTGTTCTACTTCAGGCAGCACTTCGAGTGTTTTTCTAATGGCAGTGTGCAGTTTTTCGGTGAATTCCATGCCAAATATTTCTGGTTGATTGCAGATTGCTCGAGTTTCTGGTGTTGAAGCAAGATAACGGGTAATTTGAGAACCATTTGGTCCAAAGAGTTTGTAGAGTTGGACATCTGTTTTGTGAGAAGGTATTTTTTCAAGATGCTGGTGTGTTATTTCGATGGACTTTTCTATCATACGCAAAGCAACTTTTGTTCTGTTTAAATAGCTTGTGAAGCAAAGAGAAAGAAGCAAGAAGGGGCGTAAACAAGACAGTATCCAAACAAAAATTTATAAAGAACTCGCCTCTTTTCAGTACTATGACCCTTAGCGCAACAGATAGATTTCACATCAGAAAATTAGTAAAAGAACTCGAAACATATAGGGGCAGACATACAGAATTAGTAACAGTCTACATCCCGGAAGGATATGACATCATTAAAATTATCCAACATTTAGCGCAAGAGCAAGGCACTGCGTCAAACATCAAATCAACGTCAACAAGAAAAAACGTCCAAGACGCGTTAGAGCGAATGGTCCAGCATCTTAAGCTTTTCACGCAAACGCCAAAGAATGGACTTGCCGCGTTTTCTGGAAACGTCGCGGAGCGAGAAGGACAAAGTGACGTACGAGTATGGAGTTTTGAACCCCCAGAACCACTCAATGTTCGTATTTACCGCTGCGATAAACAGTTTATTCTTGAACCACTTATGGAACTTTGTGATATCAAAGAAGTGTATGGTCTTATTGTGTTGGATAGAAGAGACGCGAATCTCGCGTTGCTTCGTGGAAAGAAAATCACGCACCTTGTCAAAACACATTCAGAAGTTCCTGGAAAATTCAAAGCTGGAGGACAGTCTGCTGCGCGTTTCGAAAGAAATAGAGAGCTTGCGGTGAAAGATCATTTCAAAAAAGTCGCGGATTACGCGAAAGAGCAATTCCTCCCAATGCACACCAATTTGAAAGGGATTATTGTTGGCGGCCCAGGTCCAACAAAATATGATTTCCTCAATTATGATTACCTCAACAACGACTTGAAAAAGAAAATTCTTGGAATTAAAGATTTGAGTTATACTGAAGAGTTCGGAGTTCAAGAGCTTGTTGATAAAAGCCAGGATTTGCTTGCGGCGGAAGAGCTTGCGGATGAAAAGAAAGTCATGGGAACTTTTTTTGAACTTCTGAATACAAAACCAGGAATGGTCAGCTATGGAGAAGCAGAAGTCACGCGAGTGCTCAAAATGGGAGCTGTAGATACGCTTCTTCTTTCTGAAGCGCTGGAAGACAAACAAATTGAAGACTTTGAAACAGAAGCAGAAAAGTTGGGAACAACAGTGAAGATTATTTCTACAGACACAAGAGAAGGTGTTCAATTACGGGATATGGGCAAAGTTGCCGCGCTTTTGAGATATGAAGCGTAAAAAAATGCTGCTATTGATGTTCGTTTAATTTTTCCTAACGAGTGTATGAAAAAATAACCAACTTTGTGTTTTCAGTTCCATTGCCTTTGACAGAAACAACACCATCTTTTGCTCGAATTGCCATTTGTGAAAGTGGACCGCCATCGAGATTCAGCGCTCCAGTATATCCTGCTTTCTTTAATCGGTCTGCCCATTCCCTGATGAAAATTTGATCTGTTGAAACCGCAAAGCAGATGTCTTTCCCTGTTTTTGTTCCAATTGCAGACCTATAAGCAGTTCTTCCAGCATATCTTTCTTCAAGTGATTGAGCATGAACTTTTCCTTCTGTTACTAATAATGGATGTGTTCCTAGAACTAAAAAATAATCAGTAAGACCACCTTCTAAAGACTCTGCCACATCTATTTTATTTCCTTCTCTATTAACACTAAAATATCCTCTTGTATGCGCTGGCTTTTCAGTAGCAAAATGCCAATTATTAGCGAGATAAGCAATTCCCTCACTCTGATTATCAGAATCATAATATAAACCATTAATTGCGGCTTCAACACCTGGAGTATCTCTGACAAATTTCTCAGGAGTAGTATCAACTGCGCGCATTGCGACTGATTTGTGAGGAGAAATAGGAAAACAGTATTCTTCAAGATGAGAAGCATTTGAACTGCCAACAACGAGATGAGGGAAATAGAAAACACTGCCTAACACAACAGTAGCTTTTCCCACTGTCTTCAAAAAAGTACTTCTGTTCATAGAGAGTATGATTTCACGCATATCTTATAAATTTTCCCAATTATTTATCACTTTGGAGTTACTATAAAATGAATACCCCGTAAAATTGAGAGTATACATTTTGTCAACACCAAAACAGAAGCTATTTAAAACAAATCTGACTTAACCGCTGAATATGGAAGACCATTCTTTACTATTAAAGAGATAAAGCTTTAAGGTCACAAAATGTTACCTTAAACAAAAGAGAATAGCATGGAAAACAATAACCACCTCATCGAAAAAGCGTTCAAAGAAATCTACCCAGAACGACCATTCTCCTATATACCTACAATAAAATACACTGCGCAGTTTAACGGCTTTAACGCGAACATTCGGCTGCGAAGCAACATGATAGAAATTCGAATGAGCAAAGAATGGAAACAAGTTTCGCAAGAAATGCAAATTGGATTGATCCAATCCTTATTAATAAAGATATTCAAAAGAAAAGGCGATAAAAAAATAATGACCAATAATATGGATTTGTACAACAAATTCCTCAAAAATGTTCATATTGCGATTCCTAAAATAGCGGAATCTCCAATGCTCGTAGAAAAATTCAACAAAATTAACGAGCAATTCTTTGATGGCGTCTTAGAACAGCCAAGCCTCAAGTGGGGAAATTACGCGAAAGCAAAGCTCGGGCATTATGAGTATGGCAGTGATACAATTATGCTGAGCAAATATCTCGAAAGTGCGCCAGAAGAATATATGGAATATGTGCTCTATCATGAAATGCTTCACAAAAAGCATAAGTTCACGCACACGAACGGAAGATCATTACATCACAGTACCGCGTTCAAGGCAGATGAAGCGAAATTTCCGAGAGCAGCAGAATTGGAGAGAGAAATCCCGCATTACCTTGCAAGAAGAAGAAATCCAACAGGAAGACAACAACAAATAATTCGACAACCAAGAACATTTCAAGCATTAATCAGAAATTTTTTTAAATAGGTCTTCCTTTAGACAAGATACACACAAGCTGCAGAAAGAATCGCTCAGCAAAGACCTATTACACAAACGCATGTAATTATTTATTAAAATAATGGTATAAATAAGTAATCAAATAAAAAAAGCAAATGAAATAGAACTAAAATGGACTATCAACAAACCCTCAAGCAAATCTTTGATGGCAGCAAAAGCCAAAGAAAAAGAAAAGAGCAGTTGGACAAGCAAAAGAAAGCGCTCTTAGAAAAGAAACAAAAGCAGGAAAATAAAGAAGAAAGAATACAAGAGACAATCGACGGCCAGCTTCGCTACTGCGCAAAAATACGAGAAGGCAATAAAAATAGTCTACGAACAATGAACATTCGCTTATTCTTCTTATTATTCCAAAACAAAGACATATACCACAAATTGCAAGAAGTAGAACATCTCATGAAGCGACTGGACAGCTGGCTCAGCAGCTACGAACAAGCTATCCAAAAGAAAGACTGGAAAACAGAAGAGAGCGAGAATAAATCATTGAACAATCTCATGAAAGAGTACGAGCAAAAGAAGAAAGAGATTGAAGCAATGATAGTCAAAGAACAGGCAGTAAAATACAAATCGCATCTCATGCTTGGCAATATTATGCTGACCGCGACAATTCTCCTCTTCAAAGAAACAAAAGAAGTTTCTTTTTCTCAAGAAATATTTGATGAGAAGAATAGAGCGAATCCGCTGAATCCATTTTATCCGTTGAAGTTTAAAGCATAAGAAAGGACAAAAAGAGAAATAAGAAAAAAAGAAAACAAAAAACCTAATGACAAGGAACGAATCCTAAACTATGTCTAATCCAGTGTGTTGGATCGTGGATTGCCGGCCATGGACTAAAAAGCAACAACCAACAAAACAACAATGCCAAAACAAAGATAATCGCGACCATTGTTACAGCGCGTAATTTGACTTGATAGCCAAAAACATTGACGTATTTTTCTTTATTCATCGTGATCACCTGAACATGTGCCATCAGCACAGTTTTTCATACTCATTTTTCGAACAAGAACACCGAGTCCAAATCCAACAAGCATCGCTAAAAGCATCACAAATGTCGCGATAAGCTTCGCCGTAATTGGTGGACTATGCGCTTCTCCTGCGAATGGATACTCTCGTTCAATGACTGCAAACTGCGTGGAAGATGCTTCTGTCGGCGAAATCGTGATGCTCGCAATGTGCGGAGCGCCATCAAAAATACCATACTGGAAAGTAAAGACACCCGTTTGAGAAAAGATGTCAGTATCTAAAACAACAAATCCTTCTTCTTCGTTCGCGAGTTCAACGTGCAGCACCGCGTTATCAACAGGCATCCCGTTTTCATCTTTTGCTTCAATAGTAAACTGTGTCTTTGTTCCAATGTCAGGAACTTCAGGGTTTGTGTAAAAAGTAACTTGTTCATCTTCATAATGCACAATGCCTGTTTCTTCAATTTCCGCGTCACTGTGCGCAAACGCGAATGGAACTGCAAGCAGAACAAGCAACATAAACATGCCAAATCCTTTTCCTTGTGCTTTCTTTGCGTTCAAAAGATCTTTTCCAAAGACAAGACCGACAATGAATCCAAATACAGTAAGCACAGCAACAAAGATAATCCCGTTAAGTGTTGATTGGCTGAATGGTTCAGCAACAGAGATGGTAAATTGTTCTTTCCGTTGATTAGCAGTGCTGTCAAGAACAGTGACATCGACAGTATACGCTCCGCGAAGGGGGAATAATAAACCTTCTACGGTTAAAACACCATCTTCTTCGTAAGAAGTAATAGAAAGTAATTCCTTTCCTTGAACCCATGGAAATCCAGAAGGTAAAATAAGATTGTCAACATGCGTCACCGTTACAGTGATCGTCATGTCTTGAACAGCCATACCAGAACTATCCAAAACTGCGACAGTAAGCTGGGGTAATGCGCCCAAATCATCGTAGTGGGCAAATGGATTATCCCGCGCAGTAATCTGCTCAGGAGTTGTGGAAAGATCTATAGTGTACTCTGCCGCAACACTGCTTATGAGCAACAAAAAAACAATTAATACTGTTGAAATAAACTGTCTCATGTGTTTTGCCTCCTCAATTCTTAAAACATTCTCAATTCTAAAAACAACTAATCTTATTGCCAATTATTTGCAGTAAGAATAACTCCTATATAAAGCTTTGTTGCAATAGTTTTGCAATAAGGCAACATTTATTAACATCCAGTGATTAATTTACTTCATGCAGAATGAATTTTCCTTTGAATCAACAGCGGACATAGAAATACCAAAGCGAGTAGTTGATCAAGTCATTGGTCAGGAACAAGCAGTTGAAGTCATAAAAAAAGCAAGCCAACAGAAGCGACACGTCCTCTTAATAGGAGAACCAGGGACAGGAAAATCCTTGTTAGGAATGGCGCTCGCGGAATTATTGCCAAAAGAAAATCTCAATGACATTCTTGCGTATGCGAACACAGCAGACACGCATCATCCAATAATAAAAGCAGTCGCTGCGGGAAAAGGAAAAGAGATTGTCGAAAAAACAATCGCGAGAAAACAGGAATTCTTTACAGGGAAAAAATTCTTCTTGATCTTCGTTGCGATCATGGGCATTATTTTTCCGTGGTGGACATTATATTATTTTGGCACATTGCATGGCTACACAGTGGGCGCGATTATTTTCGCTGCCTCACTCATCACGTCCATGCTTCTCCTCGCGTTCCTCTTCTTTGGAATGAAAACAACAGAAAAAACAGGAGAAAGCGCGCCGCCAAAACTCTTGGTGGACAACAGCCAGCGAGAACAAGTTCCTTTTTTCGACGGGACAGGAGCGCACGCAGGAGCGCTCTTGGGAGACATTCTTCACGATCCATATCAATCAGGGGGATTAGGAACACCTGCGCATGAACGAGTAGTCGCGGGATTAATTCACAAAGCACACCAAGGGGTTTTGTTCATTGATGAAATAGGAACATTAAAGATAGACACGCAACAAGAACTTCTCACCGCATTACAGGAAGGAAAATATCCTATAACAGGACAAAGCGAATTTTCAGCGGGCGCGATGGTGCGCACAGATCTTGTTTCGTGCGGATTTATTTTGGTCGCTGCGGGAAACATGGATAATATCAGGGACATGCATCCTGCGTTGAGAAGCAGAATTCGTGGCTATGGTTATGAAGTGTTCATGAATGAACGCATGGCAGATAGTGTAGAAAACAGAATGAAGCTCGCGCGATTCGTCGCGCAGGAAATTGTCAAAGACAAAAAAATTCCTCATTTCAATAAAGAGGCGGTGCTTGAAATCATAGAAGAAGCGAGAAGACGAGCGAACAAGAATGGATACCTCACCTTAAAACTCAGAGACCTCGGTGGTTTGATCAGAGCAGCAGGAGACATCGCAGTTGCGGAGCACGCACAACTGGTCACAAAAAAACACGTCACCGCGGCGTATGACATCTCGAGAACACTCGAGCATCAAATCGCGGATAAAGAAATAGAGGACAGAAAATCGTATGAAATTATTCTCACAAAAGGAACAAGCAAAGGTCGTGTCAATTGTCTTGCGACAACAGGATCGCAGGAAGGCGTTTCTGGCATTGTTCTGCCTATTGAAACGCAGGCAACGCCAACAACAGAAGCGTCAACAATTCGTGTCACAGGAGATGTGAGCGAGAGCACAAAGCAGGCAACACAAAACGTTCTTGCGGTCCTCGAAATGTTCTTCGGCACAAAACAAAAATACATCTATTATGTCCAGTTTCTCACTGCGTATAAGATTTCTGGAAGCGACACGTCATCGCTTGCGATTGCGACAGCGCTCATCTCAACAATGCAGTATATTCCTGTCAAACAAGATGTCGCGATTACAGGAGGGTTATCTGTTCGCGGAGACGCGCTTCCTGTCGACGGAATTTCTGAAAAAGTTCATGCGGCAGTAGAGTGTGGCATAAAGAAAGTCCTTGTTCCAGTAGCAAATCTCAAAGATATTCGCTTGGACAAAACAGACCTTGAAAAAGTGCAAATTGTTCCGGTCGTCTGTGTCTATGATGTCGTCAAAGAAGCACTCGATTGGAAAGGAAACGAGAAAATTCTGAAAAAACTCAAGCAAATGAAAAAGTAAGCAAGCAAAAAAAACAAAGCAACATGATCAATAAACAACAAGCGGCGGAAATCAAAAAAAAGCTAGGTGTCGAACGGCTCACCCCGCAACGTATTCTTTTATTTGAAATCATACAGCAAAATCCTGGACATCTTCATGTCGATGAGCTCTACGCGCTTGCAAGAAAAAAAGATCCAAAAATTAATCTTTCCACCATCTACAGAACGCTGCATGAGTTCAAAAAAGCGGGCATTGTGCATGAATTGCATTTGGAAGAAGAGCACCATCATTATGAAACAACAGAAAAAGGAGTGCACCACCATTTAATCTGCGGCAAGTGCGGCGCGGTGATTGACTTTTTGTGGGAAAAAATAGATGAAATGAAAAAACAGATCGCAAAAAAGTATGGATATTCTGTCTCCCAGATCAAACTTGAAGCAACAGGATTATGTCAGAAATGTAGAAGATAACATGACAAAACAACAAAGTCAAAAAAAACTCACGCCAGAACAATATCACGTTCTCAGAGAAAAAGGCACAGAACCTGCGTTCACGGGAGAATATTGGGATAACAAAAAGAAAGGAATGTACAAATGCGCAGACTGCGGCGCGGAACTCTTTGCGTCAGACACCAAATTCGACAGCGGCACAGGCTGGCCGAGTTTTTCCGATCCCCAGAATAAAGAAAATATAAACCTCACAGAAGACAACAGCCATGGCATGCGTAGAATCGAAGTCACCTGTAAAAAGTGTGGCGGACATCTTGGTCATGTTTTCGATGATGGTCCAGCAAAAAGTGGGAAACGATATTGCATTAATTCCTGTTCGTTGGAATTTGTTGAAAAGAAGTAATCTAAGCTCCTTCTAGAGAAAAACTAAAGACTTAAAAACAAGAACTCCTCTAAAAAGTACATGCCCGAACAAAAACAAGAAAAAATAACTGAAGAAAAACAAAAACCAAAACGTGAAGTACAAAGCACGCTCGCGGGCGAAGAAAAAGAAAAGCTCCTCAAACTTTCAGAAATCAGCCTTTGGATTGACACATATGACGATATTTTCTCAGATTTTGATCCGCGACCATACAGTCAACGAGCAATCTCTGACGACTTTCTTAATGAACTTGTGAAAGCGATGAGAAGTAAAAAAACAGGAAAGATAGAAATCCGCTTTCTTGTTCCAACAAGGATAAGAAGCGCGCAGCAGGAAGCAATCATTAAAAAACGACTGCAAGAATATTTCCACCATAAAATGAATATAGTCAAACAGGAAAGAAAAGAACTGATTATGCATGGAATACGATTTACGGGAATTGGTATCTTCCTTATGATCATTGCGACAATCCTCCTTTCGCGTGGGGTTGAGAAGATTCTAACTAATTTTTTAATTATCCTTCTTGAACCTGCAGGCTGGTTCTTGTTCTGGAACGGAATGGACACGTTAATTTATAGAGTAAAAGCAAAAAAGCCAGAGCATGAGTTCAATAAAAACATGGCAAAGGCAGAAATAACGTTTATGAATTATTAATGAAGAATTCAATGAATATGATTAATGTGTTGTTTATATTTTCCATAACGCCATAAGCCAAAAAGAAGGAAGCTCAGACCTAAAGCAATAAGCAGTAACGCATCTATAAAGTGCGTAGGTAAAAAACGTATGATTGCCAAGCCCGCTGCGATGAACGCGAGCGCGGTTCTAATGTAAGAAAGAAATGTTCGCTCATTGGCAAGATGCGTACGCACATGCGCTAAGTGCGTTGATTCTTTTTTGCTCATGTAAATAAGTATGGGATGAAGATTCTTATATATTTATCGTTAAGAAGAAAAGAAAAAAGAAAGAGAAAAGACTTCATCTAAAATCCTGTCCCCAAATCCCAAATTCGTTTTGCGCCAACGATGAGTGCTGCTGGGAAGATGAATGCGATAACGCCTTTTGCCGCGCCGACAACAAAGTTACCAAACAGATTTGGAGAAACTCGACCGAGTTCTGATGCCGCTATGCAAGCAAGAAGGACAACCGCTGCGGTGTACAAAACATCTTCAGCATCTTCTTTTGCTGTATTCAAGAAACCTGCAATCAATCCAAAGACAAAAAGCACCCAAAAGAATGCGGTAATAACTGGCATGATAAAAAGATCACTCAATGCGCCCATAAGGACTGCTAATACTAATCCAACTGTAAAAAATGCTGTTCCAACTCTTCTCATTCCCATACTTCCACCTCAGATTTTATTATTATGATACTGAATAACAATTTTATCGCTCTCCGAATATATAAAGTTTTGGATAAAGACAAGAGATACGAAATGATATTTTGAGGGTTAAGCAAAAAATAACACGGAAGCGCCACTTACGTTATTGCTCACCTATCCTCGCTCTAAAGAGCGAGGTTTTACGGTTCGCAAACGAGTGGTGGCGCTTCCGTGGGATGTAAAATCGGCGCTTGCGGAATCTCGGCGCTACATCCTCGCACTAAATGCGCAAAACGAGTTTTGAGCATATTACAAATCGCAGATTTGAAATAGTGCAAGGTTTTGCGCCGATTTTTCATAACGACAACAATGGCACAGACGGTCTTGTCACTTCGTTCCAAGCCCTACTTCGCGAACGAGAACACCTCACTGCGTAAGGCAACCTCGTTCGCTCCGTCTGGCCATGTTGCTATTTTTTGGTTTCTAGCAAAATCCGCCGCTGGCGCCGACGGGGAGGGGGTTGTCCCTTACGGGGTGCCCCGTAGGACAAATTCTCGTAGAATTTGTCCGTAGGCCGCCAGCTGCGGCGGATCATAGAACATTAATCGCTACATATCTTCGAATCTAACAGAAAGAACCAAAACAAACACCTTTAAAAAAAGAAAAAATAAACGAAATTTGATGACAGCCATTCCATCAATCGCATTGCTCCAATTCAGAACAATTCGAGTAGTCAGAGCAGATGAAGAAAGAAATTGCAGAGAGAAAGTAGGAGAACTAGCAGATATTGTCGCCTACAATGCGTTGGAAAGAGACTGTTCCAAAATCCCCCTCGATCAATATGCTGGATTCATCTTTGGAGGGTCAGGAGAGTTATATGTTTCTGATGGAGGAGAGTTAGTTGAAAGAGCAAGGCAACACACAGAAGGATTAATCAGAGAAATTGTACGAACAGATACTCCATCCTTATTCATTTGCCTTGGTCTTCATCTTTTCGCGGATGCGTATGAAGTTCCATTTTACCAAAAAGGAGAATGCAAAGAAGTTGGAACTGTTGCTATTGTTTTGACAGATGCAGCGATGCGTGATCCATTATATAGAGGAGTGCCAAAAGTATTTAGCGCGCAAACAGGGCATTACGACGCGATAAAAAGAATCCCTAAAGGAGCGCAATTTCTTGCGCAAAATCCAACATGTCGTGTTCAAGCGTTTCGTATGGGACAGCATGTGTATGCGGTTCAATTTCATCCAGAAATGGATCTTGCGGATGTTCGTTTTAGATTAGGATATTACCCAGAGTATGATGCAACCAATGCAACCTTTGCAGAAAGTCCTTATACTGCAAGAATCATGAAAAATTTCGCAGCACTTGCGCGAGAGCACTATAGGAGTGCGGTAACGCATGCTCCAATTGAAATGAGATAAGAAGAGAAAAAAATTACATTCCATTCTTCCAAACATCATCGCCAACATAATGAATATTCTTAATCACTTTCCCTGTTTTCATTTCTTGCATTTCAGAAGAACCAAACAGTGCAATCCCCACAGCGAGTGGTTTCTTATTGTTCACATCAACAACCACAACAAAATCACCAGAGGAAATCTCACTTTCGATAGAGACAATCCCTGGCCGCATGATATCCGCGCCCCCTACCACAAATTTGACAGCTCCCATATCAACAACTATCTTCTTCAAAAGCGATGATTCTTTCAAAAGATGATGCAGTGTCGGCACAAGTTTGTTTTCATAATAAAAAAATGCGGGCTGATGATTAATGTACACAACTTTTTCATTCCGCAATTCCAAGTGATCTTGTTTAGAAACAGAAATCTTGTAGGCAGCAAGCAACGGCTCAATATCTTTGTGGCGAAGTTGTTTTGAAGTCACAAAAAGAAATGAAACCTGTTGATTTATATGTTTTTGGAAAACAAAAGCGTATTCTCACAAAAACCCTCACTTTGCGTATATTTTTTCATAATGCCTAAAAAATTGAAGAAAGCAAAAAATTCTTTTAAGAAAAATTTGTCAAAAAATAACTCAAACTCTCACTTTTCCTTAGATTTGCGCTTAAAACATTCGAGAAATATTACTCGCTTTCCTCTTTTTTGTGACTTTGCGCAAATTTGCTCTAAAAAATACTCTCTTTTTCTAAAGAAGTTTGTCCGGATAATGTAGAATCAAATAAGATATAATAAAAACAACATTCTAAATTATAGTTAACTAAATTATTACGACAATAAAAAACAATTTAACAATATGATGTCGAGATAATTCAAATATCTTAAATAAATTCAACTTAAAACATTTAATCAAAAATAGAAAGTTTTGAAAGAAAAAATGCTTTTGAGAAACGTATTAAACAGCAAAAAGAATTATTGATCAAAATATTCTTTGCGAGTTTCGTGCAATACTTGACGAACAACAGGAAGCGATGGACGATGAGAAGGATCGTATGCCATCATTGCGCAAACAAGAGAAGTAAGTCGTGGTGAATAACCACATAACGGCATATATCCGCCTGTTTTAACGAGGTGAACGTGTTCGCGAAGACCTGGAATAGTGCGGGGATCTTGTACTGTCATAAAAGGAGGATGATATGCGAGAAGTTCATAGAGAGTGACTCCTAAACCAAAAACATCAACTTTTTCATTTACTGGAAAATCATCAGTAACCCGTTCTGGTGCGAGATACAAAGGACTAAATGCTTGTGTATCAAGTCCCAAATCTAAAGGAGTTGCGGAAGCAAAATCAAGAAGATGAATATGACCTGAGAGCGCGTAGTGAATATTTGCGGGTTTCACGTCATTATGACGATAGCCAAGAGCGTGCAATGCCATAAGAGTATCACAAACAGCAAGAGCGACACGTGTTACTTTCTCAACGCTTCCCTCCGTAGTGTGATGGATGTGTGGATTCTGGAGAAAATCGAGCCCTAAATCATCCATAAGTAAATAAGGAAAATCTGCGGCAACACCATGCGAAACTAACTCCGGAACAAGAGCGGAAGCTCGACGGAGTCCTCGGAGAAGGTGCGCTTCTAAAGCAAAATGATCATATGTTTTTGGTGTGACTCGTAATGGAACCTTCAACGCAAACCCTTGCTCAAGGCTATCATGCATTCGATAAACAGCCGCAAGCCCACCCATACCTATTTGCCCGTGGAGTTTTAAGAAATAAAAATGATCATGCGCTGCAATTTCCTCAAGTGAAACTTCTCGACGAGGAGGAAGAGGAACAACTACTTCTCTTGCATCAGGAGGAAGGACGTGATTATCCGCTTCGCCAAGAGGAATAACGATGGTATCGCTTGTTAAAGGGGCGCGCGATTTATCATGTTCAGCAGGCAAACGAAGATAAAGCGGTGTTTCTTGATCCATATTTAGAAAAAGCCAGGAGGTGTCTTATATACTTTTCCCTAAAATAAGAAATAAATTAAAAGTTTTAATCAAAACAACCAACATATAATTAATCAGACATTATAATTTATATAAAATTTAAACAAATCAACCCACATAGTCTTGCGGACCAGATTGTTCTTCAACATCTGGAACAGTGTTCTCAGGCGCTTCTGTTTCAAGAGTTTCTTCTGAATGTTTTTCAGAAGGAACGATGTTCGTAAACACATGTTCTGGTTCTTCTTTCTTTTGTTCTTTTCCTTCAAACCGTTTGCTGATTTTCTCGTTCTTCACAATGCGCTGTAATTCCTGCACATACTTCGCGGTCAAATCAAGATTATTGTGCACGCGCGTTCGTGTTTTTTCAAACGCGGATTCGAGAGTAGGACCATTCAACTTATACCCCACGACAACCTTTTGATCTGAGCCAATATAGCTGGTTTTTGTGATAAATTCCGTGTCAACCCATCGTTTGATATAGTCGTACATGGTTTGCCGTGAAATTCCCGCGTGTAACGCCATTTCTTCTACAGTCATAATTGCGGCGGTTGGTGTTTTATCTCTGCTTGCGACTTTTGCTTTTTCGTAAAGTTCAAGAAGCACACGATGCATCTTTTCCGTCGAGCCTTTTTTTCTCGGCATTAAACCCATACGATGGATAATCGTGTTTGCGAGTTCATCGCTGCTTGGATTCATTGTTGGTTCTGCGTGTCGTAAAATAAATTGTGGCGTTGCCATTGATGTTCACCTCAGATAAATAAGATATGTGCATTTTGGAAGAATGGAGTATATAATAATTTCGACAACGCAATGAAATGATTTAAGAAATGATTAAAGATTAAGGAATCGAAGCAAAAATTCTTTCTTTCGCTTCACGAACACGCTCACGAGTTTCTGTGTCTGATGCATGGAGTAGAGAAATAGCGTCATATGCTAAACGTATAAATTGGACCCGTGCATTGTAATGCTTTGACTCCGGCTTGAATTCGTGACGAGCAAGTGTTTCATAAACCTCAAAAAATTTTGAAACAAGGCGAACATCTGTTTGGAAATGCGCTGTTTCTAAGACCCTATATTTATCTCCACCACGACCATAAAGACGATTTTGATAGACAACCTCTCCTTTGTTATCTGGATGAGTAGGATATCCAACTTTACGATGTCCTTTTGGCAATAAATAAGAATTACCGCATCCAAGTAAAGAGCCAGCTTCATCGAGTTCTCTGTCTGCAAGCCCCAACGCAGTTATGTTAAGAGTGCGGGCAAAGAAAGCTGCATAGGCAAGAGAAGCAGCAAGCTGATCCATCTTCCCAACAGTTTTCCAATCTTTAACAGCGTTTGCCTGGACATTTCCATTTTCGATAGCATCATAAAACAAAACAAGACCACGGTCAGGAGTATTAGTGACAAAAAGCTTGTTATAAACAACAGGCACATCGTCTTTTTCTAAAAAGAAAATAAATGTTCCACCTATTGCAATGTCTTCAAGAAGACGGTTGATAATGCCTGCGCGTTTTTCTCTTGAATAACATGTTGCGACAGAATTTAATGCGTGAAACATATATTCAGAGTTAGTAGGATCAACTACTCTGCAAGCATATTTTTCAATGCCCTGAAACTCTTCTCTATCTCCAGAACACATAAGCTCAAGCATTTTTCCTTCGAGATCAGAAATTTTCTTTTTATCATCGTGAGAAACTGGTTGAGTGAGTGCATATTCAGCTATCGTAAGAGCTTGAAGTAATGGGAAAGCAGCAAGCTGCTGCGCAGTGTCTCTAACATAAGGTGCACTGATTATCTGATTCAAAGGAAGCGGAGAGTGAACATAGCGATCACGAAATTCCGTTGCTTGTTCTGGATACCATAATTTGACCATTTTACCACTTACAAGTAGACAGAAGTATATAAATTTTTTTACTTGAAACAAACAAAACCTTCAATCAATACCTAAATCTTTTCAATGCGCTTGATTACATAAAAAAATTTCAAAAAAGAATTTCTGAATACCAAAGTAAGCAAGAAAATGCCAAAAAAATGCCTAAAAGATGCAGTTCTTTTTCTATTCGAGAAAATGACGATTAAGCACTATTGCAACAAATCGCCAAATTTGGAGATAATCCCGGCTATTCAAGATAATCCCGAAACACCCCCGGTTTTTGGAAATCATCCCGACAAAACAGTTTGAGAAGCGCGAAGTGGAGAAGCAGGGTTCATGAGTTGAAAGAGGGCAAAAGTCGTACAAATAAGATAGTTCAGTGAGGCATGTAAGGGATTATGACGAATGGGAAGAACAAATGCAAGGGTTTTAGGAGAAAACAAATTTTTAATGATTGCATAAAGTTGCAGATAAATTTTTATAGAATCAAATTGATGATGAGTCTATGTTTCGCGTCTTCAGAACAGAATGGTATGAAAAAAAGTATGATAAATTAGAAAAGGCAGAGCAAAAGAGAGTAGCAGAATTTGAACAAGAGCTCAAACAAGAACCATATGGTGGAAAACCATTGGGCTACATCTTCTTTCGTGAAAAGAAGTTTGATGGAAAAAGGCTTTTGTTTCTCGTCTACGAAGAACATCAAGCAGTCTTTCTTATTACAATCACTGATAAAAAAGCACAACAAGATGACATTGATCTTATCAAAAAACATTTAGATGTATACAAAGAAATGTTAGAGAAATTATTAGGTCCACTTTAAACTTCTTTTATTTTACCTTGGAGAATGTCTTTTATACCATGTGCTATATCATCTAATAGAGCATTATCTGCTTTTTCAATCTTCTTGAGTTTTACGTACTCTTCTTTTGGAATTGTTATCATTTCTTGTTGCATAGAAGTCTTTTAGGTGGAGATGCTTATATATTTTTCTGCTGAAATGTATTTCTCTCCGATTCTTTTCGCATTCGATCGACATACACGACTCCAATCTCTTTCATATTTGACCAGATTCCAAACGCTTTTTCAACAACATCTTTTTCTTTTTTCATAAATCAACAGCGTATTATTTACTATCTAAATGTTTTGTTTTTTCATCATTATAGAAGTCAAAAACCAAAACAATAAAATACAAGAAGATGTAAAGTAAAAGTATGGCAACAAAAGAATTGACAATTACAGAAAAAGCATACAACGTCCTGTGTGAAGCAAAATACGAAGATGAAAGTTTTTCAGAGGAAATAATAAGAGTATGCCATCAAAAACATAGACGTCCTCTCTCAGATTTTTTTGGAATCATTTCAGAAGAAGAAGGGCAGGCGATGTTAGATGATCTAAAAAAGATAAAAGAAGAACAAAAGAAGCTTCACACAGAACGAATAAAGAGATTATATAACTGATTCTAAAGTGAGAAAATCATACATTTCTCCACTAAAATTTTTTAAAGAGATGAATACATCTCTCCCCAATGGTAAAATTGTTCAAGCTGGTAAAAAGAGTTAGTGCTTTTCTGAGCCCTCTTGTTGGCGTAAGCGCAATTACTTATGGAGCATCCTGCTGGTATTTCGAAAAGAAAGCAGCGGAACTTCAGGATCCTGAAACAGATAAGCTTGCTATTCTTATTTCAGCGCCCCATCAATTCTACGACCCACTTCGCTATTTTCCTGGAGCGACAGAACTCTATGTGCATCGAGTGGAAACCGCGTTTGGCAAGCGTGCGCGGGTTTTTGATCCCGCGACAAAAGAAGATATCATAAACGTTTTGATAGACGAGCGTATCAGCGACATTGTTGTCGCGGGTCATGGAGACTGGCGTAGCTGGACGCAAGATGGCGCTGAACTGATAGAATATAACGGCGTTCCTCAAGGATTCAGTGACGAACAGAAAACACAATTGAGAAAAGCGAAGAAAAAAACAGGTCTTTTTGTCAGGCATACCTGCGGCAAAGGTCGAGGACTAGCGCGGAGAACTGAAGTTGACGAAGATATCCAAAAGCGATATGAATTTGATCTCAATCGAGCGACAGAAGGGAAGATAGTTGATTTTCGATTTAGCAGATATTCAGAAAAAACACAAGTATATGTCAGAGAAGGAGAAACGCTGACGAGAGAAGAAAGACAACGCGTTGAATCGCTGATTCTCCAATTTTATAATGAAGCAGTATATGAAGCTCCTGTATATGCGCACGCAAGCACGCAATTTGGCAGCCATGTTGTAGAACATGAAGAACAAGTCCGCGGCTGGGACTATGTCACCTCGCCAATCACATTTTTATGGAATCCAATTCCTGAGCATTTACCTTCTGATGAACTATATAGACGATACCTTGAAATTGAACGTCCGGAAATGTTAGAAGAGATAGTGGGAAATGTCGCGTATGACATAAAACAAACAACAGAACACCTGGAAACATACACAAAAGGAGAAGCGTACGACGCGGCAGCGGAAATGACTGCGATAGAAACGCATCGGGCGTTGGAAAGCGAACAGGGCGAGTGTCTCACCTATTACACACCGCATGAGAAGGAATTGCTTTATATGCAAGCATTGTTGGACGAGAAAAAAGAAGAAAGGGAGAGAAGAGAATGGTCCAATCTCAGGCGTGAAGAACCTGTCAATAATATCAAAATGCCTGAAACACCTACCATTGTTGAAGCGTGGTACGAACAAGAAATGAACAGACAATCAGAGCAAGTGCAAAGAGAAGAATGTCTTCCAATTACCCCAACAGCAAGCGGAGAATTTCCTATATATGGAGATATAGAACCAGTGCATACGAAATATATAGTGCGCATGGGATCATATTACAGTGTTTTAAACCTATCTCCTTTATTAAGCACCCAAATAAACCAAATTAAAAAGCAAAATATTTAATCAAAAAGCACAACCTTCTCACTTAATTCTAACGCAGAACTTTTAATCAGAACCTAAATTTTTTAAATCCAAGATATCACTATTTTTCAAACCTCACTTTTTAGAAAAAAGGAACAAAGCAAAAAGACGACAAGAATAAAGAAAATTATTACAAGATACGAGATAATATCTACTAAATTATTAAGACAACAATAAACAATAATATTTAACAAAGTCGAAATAATGAAGACCAAACTAATTCTAAAAAAGTAGAAAAACAAAGAAGAATAGGAAATAAAGAGAGAAAATAGAAGAAAAGCTCAAATTTCTAAAAACATTTAAGCAGAAAAAGAAGCAAAAGTGAGAGTTGAAGAATCGCCAAGCAAGAAAAAACACGCACCAGCAAAAGGAAAACTGTCAGGGGGACCCATTGCGCCAAAAAAGGCGCAATGGGGTGTTAATAAAATAATATTTTCATAACACCAAATACCAGAACACATGAAAAGAAGCGAAGATATATAAGAAACAAGACAAAACAAACAATCATGCTCACGATCATCCTCATCGGAACAGAACATGGCCATAATCTCGGCGCAGTGTGCAGAGTCATGGCGAATTTTGGGTTCAAAGACCTCCTTCTCATCAATCCAAAATGCAGCAAAGATGATATTGACGCGCTCATAAGAGCAAAACATGAAGCAGAACCAATCTTAAAAAACGCGAAAATAGAAACAGAAAAAGCGTTGGAAACATTCGACTATCTCATCGCGACAACAGCGCGGACAGGAACAGACTACAATATTCCCCGTTCACCAATCACTCCAGAAGAGCTTAGCCAGCATCTTGAAGAAAACAAGCTCATAAAAGATCCAAAAGTGAAAGTTGGGCTTGTGTTCGGCAGAGAAGGACACGGCTTGTTCAACGAAGAAATCGAGAAATGCGATTTTGTCGCGACAATCCCCGCGCACCACAGCTACTTCACCCTCAACCTCAGCCACGCAGTCTCTATCTTCTTGTATGAAATCACCAAGAAGTTAGGCACTCAAAAAATGAGTGAAAAGTTCAAGAAAGCGACTGCGGAAGATAAAGTCATCATTATGCGTGTTCTTGATCAGGTTCTTGAAAAGAAAGACTTCAGAAGTGAGAGTAAACGTGAAACGCAGCGAAAAGTCTGGAGAAGAATGATCGGCAAAAGCACATTAACAAAACGAGAAGCGTTTGCGCTCATTGGATTTCTGAAGAAGATGCTCTAAATTAAACTTGTTTTTTCTCAAAAAACAATCTGACTCTGTCATCCATTTTTGGTTTCGCGTTTTCGCCGAGCCTATAATAAATTTTCTCCGCGTTGCCCCCCCAGGAATACGTTCCTTCTTCTTTCACCATTCTTTTGACAGCGAATTCCTGCGTCTCCAAACCTTTTTTCAAATGATAATGAATGCTCCGCATCGTACATTTTGGAAAAATTTGATTGTACAACAGAGAAAGTTGATACCCATATCCTTCGCCAAGATGGTGCAAAAGCTCAATCATGTTTTGTCTGATTGCAGATTGAACAGGACGACCTCTTTTTGACATAAGAAGAATGAAGGCAATGAACATTAAAAATGTTTTGTCTTAGAACGCGAGACTACCTTTTCACCAACCGATAACACGTCACTTCAATTCTTTCTAATTTCTTTCGATGATACGATTGCGTTTGTCGTAAAGGAAACGCGAAATGATACACTTCAGCAATAGAAAAAAAATAATCCCCTGCGATCGCGCGAACAAACGCGTCAGTCGTTGTTTTATGAAAACTATACACAATCTTTGCAAGAGAAAACGCTTTTTCCATAAATGGTTTGTCCGCGTGCGCTTGCTTTGTCCCAAACGGCGGATTTTGAAATACAGTGTCAACATGATCTTGAAATTCAGAAACATCCATCTGAAGAAGCGTATAATTCTCAAGACGAAGTGGAAGAAGATTCTGACGAAGAATCGCAACAGCATCTGAATCTTTCTCGATAAAATACACCTGTTCTGCGCCAAGCAATAACGCGCCAATTCCTAAAATTCCTGTTCCCGCGCCGAGATCCGCGACTTTTTTGCCGACAATGTCGCCTTTCATGAGTGCGTCCCACAATATGATGGAAGCGACTTCAGAATCAGTAGGGTATTGTTCCAGTTTCAGTTTTGGTTTTTCAAACACAGCGAGTTTGGAAAGCTGTATTGCAAGCTGTTTTTTCGTGAGCATGAAACAATAAATAAAAAATGCAAGTATAAAAAAGTATTCACGCAGTTCTTCAATAGAGCGCAGGAATAGTGCCATCCGATCTTTCGAGTGATATGACAATTCTTTTCTTCCTTATGAAATGAAGATTAAAAATAACCCCATTCACCGAATTTCTCTTCCAAATTTTTTTCTCTTTCGTTCGATACTTCGGTTCATGGGTCCCCCTGACAGTAAAAGATCTTGCTGGTGCGTGTATCACCTCACAATAAAGAATCGCCCTACAGTCCTTGAGAATCCCTAAATAATTTTATTATTAAATTGTGAAAAAACAAAACTCTGAAAATGTCGAAGACAATATCTCTATTTCTTATGGAAAGTTGTGATTTCACATGCTTGATCGGATGGCACCAAGAATAATAAGATATAAATAGAAGTAAAGCAAAAAAAATCACTGTTCATGTGTTGATAATAAAATATTCATGTTTTAATAATAAAAAAAGAGGCGATGAAAAATGGCAGTTTCTAAAGAAAGTTGGATTGTAATGATAGTGGCGGTTGTTGCGGTAATTGGATTATTAACCATGTTCACAGGGGGAACGCTTGGAGACAACGATATCTCCGGACAGGCGATCGCGGCGAAAGGAATGATAAACACAACAGCAAATAAATCAACAGCCGGTCCAATAACGACGGCATCCAACAAATGCACAGACAGCGATGGGGGTCTGGATGAATACACGAAAGGAACGACAAAAGGAGAATGGCTGAGCTCCTCAACAAAGGAGGTAAAATCACATACAGACTCGTGTTATGATACAGCTACTGTCAAAGAATATTATTGTGTGACAGATAAAAGCAAGCTTTCTCTATATGGTCAGGAAGATTCAGGAGCGGTCAATCAGGAATTCATAGATTGCGCGAGGGGAGAAATATGCAATAGCGCGATCTGCGCAGCCGCAGTAGACTTTGAAGTCAGCGACGCGTCAATGACTGTGGACACCAGCGACGGCGCAGTTGACTTTTACACAAGAGTAAAAAACAGCGGCTCGCTTGACGCAACGCTTGATGATCTTTATGTGGAAATAGAGTGGCAGAACGATGACGGAACAGGAGGAAGTATAGGCGCTCCATTTACCGTGACCCAAACAATAAAAGCAGGGGCAACAGAAAGTATCGCTATAGAGACAAGTATAGACAGCAAATGGATTGATGATGTCATTGCAGGCAGTACAAGCAAAACGATAACAGCGGCAATAACGCTTGATTACAGCGAAACAGTCGTGGAAACAGATGAAACAAACAATCAGAAAACAAGAACATTGAGTATACTCGGTGTTGGGGCAGAACAGATTGCCTTAAGTTAATTTTTTTTTATTCAATTTATTTTTTCTTATTCTTTTCTTTTGTCCAGAATCCTTTTTTCTTTCAAATGAGTCTCCAAACCAAGACTTTCGACGAGTTTTTGCTTTGTCGTGAAAACAACAGAAGGAGTGATGTGAAAGTGCGCCTGCATTTGCCGGATAAGCTCGTTCTTGACAAAAGTATGATTTTCTCGAGCGTGAGGAGCGACATGAACAACAAGTTCGTCAAGATCAAACTGCTTCTTTTTCTGAAGCACCGCCTGCCATTCATCAACAAAAGAGAGCGAAGAAAGCAGCGCGTGCACCGCGTTGAGATCCACAAGAGACCCTTTTATTTTCGTCAGTTGAAGCGAAGTAATTTCACTGCTTCTTGTAATCGCGGGATCTAAGCGAGGAGTCTTTGCGCCGCAATAAGGACATGAACCAACTTGCAATCGTCCTATGTCTCCTGTTTTATAGCGCAGGAAAACAGTGCCGCGAAAGTCAAGCCCCGTATAAACAATCTCCCCAGTCTGCCCATCTGGCACACGATTTCCTTGGGGATCAACAATTTCAATAAACTCCATGTCAGGATAGAGATGATACCCACTTTCTTCATGGCATTGCGTCCAACTGACTTTTCCTTCTGTGAACGCGTATGTTGAATAAACAAGAGGAAGGCGAGAACCACAGCGATCAAGAAGTTTTTTTAGTTTTTCTTTATACGCAAGTGTCACCGCTTCTCCACCTAAAATAACATAACGTAGAAATGCAAGATCACGCTTTTCTTCCGCAGCAATCGAAAGAAGATGATAAACATAAGAAGGCATTCCTATGATCACTTCAGCACGCATATGTTCGAGAACATCTAGAATTTTTTTAGTTCCCATACCTTTGCCACCACCTGTATGAATGCCAAAAACTCCGAGATAATTTGTCGCGTACACTGCCTGCCAAAACGCAAGATGCGGTGCATACGGGAAGACATTGAGAACACGAACAGTGCGAGGAATCTTGAGATGAAGAAGCATTCTTCTGCTTGCTTCCTGAAGATATAAAAGATCATGCTGTGTGTAGAGGACAGGAACACTCATCGCGCTTCTGCCTGACGTGAAATGAACATGAATAGGTTTAAACTCTTTCATAAGTTCTTGTTTCAGTATAGAGGAGAAGAACAAACGAAATCCATTCACATGAGGAAGCGTATGTAATTTTTGTGCGGGATTAAGCACAAACGCGCTTGCTTTTTCAGGGCGTTCCACAGTCGCGACAAGATCTTCTTTGGTTGTGAAAGGAACTTTAAGAAGATCATTTGTGGAAGTAATAGCTCGCGAGTTAATAGTATGCGCCTGAAAAAACGCGGCATAATATGGCGCGTGAGGAAATAAGCGCATCATGTGTTGCAATTTTTTATTCTGAAGAGCGGTTTGTTTACGCAAAGAAAAAGAAATCATTTTTTCCCACGGAATTGAAAATAACGATTTAGGCATAAGAATATGACCTCCGTGCCAGTTGTGCGATTTTTTTCATGACAAGAGTTGTTGCGGCACGAAGCATTTTTTTTGTCGCAGTTTTTTTTGTCATAAATTTCTTTTGATACGCAGTAAGATAAAAAGGTTTGCCAAAAGAGAGTACCGCACGAGCTTTCCAGATGCGTGGAATCATCATGTTTCGAGGCAGCATGAGATCAGCGTTTTGTATGCCAACAGGAATAATTGGAATTGTTTTTGCCTTTTTTGCGCCAAGCACGATACGAACAATTCCTGTTCTACCTTCAAGAAGAGAACCGTCGTAAGTCCTTTTTCCTTCTGGAAAAATTCCAACCAGTTCTCCTGCGTCAAGAAGTGCTGATGCTTGTTGAAGCGCGTGTTGCCCACGTTTTTTTGTCCCTTCTTCTTCAACAAAGAGAACGCTTGCCCATTTCTCATAAATAATCCTCTCAACTGCGCTTCCAAAGTAAGAAGTAAATTCTTTTTTCGCGAGAAAATGAATTTTTTTATTTGTTTTCTCAACTACAGAACTTCCAATAAGAAGACCATCAATGTGACTTTGGTGATTAGAAGCGATAATAAAAGGTCCTTTTTTAGGAATATGTTCTAAACCAGTACAGTTGCGAACAAAGAGCGATCGCAGAAGAGGGAAGAATAATTTCGCTAAAGGGTAAACCATGTTCAATAAAGAACAGGAAGAGTATAAAAGGATTAAGAACCACTAATGAGGAGTGAACACAAGAAAATATATAAATAAAGTGCTGCTTCCAAGACAATATGAAACGAAAACACGGCATTGCGGGAGTAGGAATAGTGGGAATGCTGCTTGCGTCAGGAGCGTTGGCAGAGGATTTTTCGATTCGGAATCTACCCCTCGAAGAAAGGGTTTGTCCGGATGTCACAAGGGATATTATTCTTGACGATGGCAGGCGGATAACCAGAAATTCTTCCTTGTTTTGTTATTCTGAAACGCACAAAGAAAGTGATGCGCTCGGCGGCAGAACAGACGTGGACGTATTTTATGAAGAGGAAGGCGTGTTAAGAAAAGACGCGTGGAGCGGCCCTCAGGGATATACAAAGATCGCGCGGCAGCTTTTGATCAGGTACGACAAAGCAGGCGTCAATTATGAAGTATGGTTTATCACCAGTCCGAACGCGGACGGCAGGGGATTTTATGATAGAGAAGGGGGCGAACTTTTGTTTTTGACAAGAACAGAGCCAGAAGCGCGGATGACAAATGATTTTGTCTGGCTGAAGGGATTATTTTACAACACCATTATCGCCAAAGAAGAAAACAGGTGGGAAGAAGGCACGCATCTTCACGCGAGAGTTGAAAATGTCATGACAATAATGAGAAAGAAAACATATCATGCCGCAAAAACATTGCGGGAGTATAGAATGGTGGATGATGAAAAAGATGATGATGAGCAGGGAAAAAAAGAATATATACGGAAAAAAGAAAATAACCAGAAGAAAGAAAGCCCAATAATCATCAGCGATGAAGAAATCGCGGATATTGCGAGAAGAACAGAACGCCTGTACGAGATCGCGAAATATAAAGAGTAAAATAAGTGTTGGATTCTCTGTTCAAAAGGATTTCTACGCAGCAGCTTTGACATAAATTTTATAATTCTTCAATGCCATAAGCATTGCGCAGAGCATGAAGAATGCTCCTGTAAAAAAAGGCAACGCGATTGAAAACCCAAATAAAATTCCCGCGAATGGCGGACCAAGAACGCGAGAGAGAGCGCCCCAGCTTTGCGCAAGACCAAGCATTGTTCCTTGTTCGTCTTTGTGTGTTCTCTCTGAAATCAATGCGTTGAGAGAAGGCCATGAAAGCGCGAAGCCAGCGGCGTTAATGCCGGTAAAAATATAGAGCATCGTCGTTGAAGAAGACAAACCAATCATAGTATAACTCAAACCAAGAATAAGTGTTCCAAGAATAATGGTTTTAATCTCACCTATCCAAGCAACAACTCTACCAACAACTGCGCCTTGGACAACAACACTCACGACTCCAACAACAAAGAGAATTATTCCCACGCTTGCAGGCCCCAAGCCAAAGCGTTGTTCTGCGAAGAGTGCGTACATCCCTTGCAATTGCGAAAAGCCAAGCGCGATTAATGCGCCAATGATCACAAGAACACCAATATGTTCATGCGTAATACTTTTCCACATTCCTTTAAAGTCGATAAGATGATAACTTTTAATTTCTGTCGTTGTTGGTTTGAAAGATTCAGGAAGCCAGAACCATGCGCCAACAAAATTAAGGAATGCAAGCCCTGCTGCGAAAAACGCGGGAACAGAATAGCCATACACAGAAAGCAAACCGCCGATTGCGGGACCAAACATAAAGCCAAGACCAAACGCTGCGCCGAGCAACCCAAACTTTTTCGCGCGTTCTTTTTCAGAAGTAATGTCCGCGACATACGCTTGAGAAGTCGGAAGTGTTGCGGCTGTTAAAACACCACCAAGCAAACGTGAGAAAAAAAGCAAGAAGAGCGTTGACGCGAAACCGAATAAGATAAACGAAACGCTCGTTCCAATTAATCCGATCATAATGATTGGACGTCGTCCATAACGATCAGACAATCTCCCCCAAAGTGGAGCGAAGAGAAATTGCGCGAGGCTGTAAACGGACATAAGAAGAGCGACAACAAACGCGCTCGCGCCAAGACTTTCCGCGTAAAAAGGCAGCAATGGGATCATGATGCCGAAACCAAGCAAGTCGATAAAGAGCGCAAGGAATAAAAGCCAAAATCCGCGTTGTTTTTGTTTTTCAGTAAGATTCATGATTGGAAAAAGTCAACAGGAAATATATAAAGTGTGTGAAAGAAAATTGAAAAAGAAATTACGCATTTCCCCTTGGAAGAACTAAACTTGCGTCTAAATATTCTCTTACTGCTTCACCACCTACGTTAAACAGAGAAACACGCTCTTGGTTATGCAAAAGAACACGAAGAGGAGGTCCAGTTACGTCAATACCTGCTTGAACAATAGACCTAATCCCCTCTTGACGAACTACAATCATGGATAAACGCTCATCATATTTCACAGGACAAGGAGCTCTGCCTCCTGAAAGATCTGGAAGAAGTTGAGAAGCGCGAAGATAATCCTGGACAATATCAAGGCCACGGAGATCTTCTGGAAATCCTTCAATAACTTGCCGTAAATAAGAGTTAGGAATAGTCTCTGTTGCTAATGCTTGTTCTAAACAAATTCTTCTGCTCATTATTGTTTTAAGATCAGTCTTTTCTTGTGGTTCAAGTTCCATCTGATCAATAACATAATGAACACCAATTTCCTTGAGTTCATAACGAACACGAGGATCAGAAGCGCGTACATTTCGAGAAGAACAATACGCGTCCATGTGCAAAAGTAATGCATCAATGGAAAAAGGGGAATTTGTCATAAAATAACCTAATTCCCCAAGAAATCATCAAGTTCAAATTTGTCCATTTTTCCTCTGTTGAGGATCGTGCGCAAGTTCTTTCGCTCTCGCTGGGAACCCATGTCACTGAGGACTTCCATGTCACTTTCGTCGTAATCCATATGTTATCACCGTAATCGCTATATTTTCGTTATCGTCGTAATCTCTTTAAATTTTTGTTAAATTCACTGCTTTCGAGTAAGAAATGTGAAATTCACTTATTTATATACTTTTCGGTTTTTGTACTACCAAGAGGTACTCAAAAAGAAGAAAGATTATAACTCACTAAGTAGTAATAAAAATAGAAATATTTAAATATGATGAGGATATTCCTAAGAAAATGAAGAAACAATTATCTCTTGCAGCAATAGTGCTTCTGGGATGCCGGGAAGGGCAGGTAAAAATAGGGAATGAAGATACTGGTTTTGATACAGGAGATTCTGTACCACGCTTAGAATCCTACATATGTACTAGTACAGATGGAACACTCGATGCTGTTCGAACACGAGAAGCTTCTCCAGATGAAAATTATTATGGCCAAGAGGTGCATATTGGATCATCTGCAGACGGTGTTGAAGCAGCATTAGTTCAATGTAATACAGACGCAATAAGTGGGTATCAAATAACACAAGCAACATTGTCATTTGATGCTGCAATCACAAGACGATCATCCTATGATGGTGCAGAAGCAGATATTGCATTGAATGCGTATCAAATTCTTGTTCCATGGCAACCGAAAACAGTCACATACAATGTTTTGGATGCGTATGAAGAACCATTTGGCGAGCGATTAGCTGACATCAATGTCTTTGTCGAAGAAGGAACTGAACGATTTAGTATGGATATTACAAATGCGTTCACCGCAGAAACGTATGGTGTTTCATTGATGCCATTAATCAAAGAGAGTTATGATCCAACATCGTATGAAAATCAAGCTGATTCTATCGCGAGCAATTTTACGATTGAATTTGTTGTTGAATAAATAGTATTTTATTTTTCTCACAAACTATAAAAGCAAATCAGCAATTCTTTAAAGAATGGAGATAAAACAACCATTCAAAGTCCTGCTCTTTTACAAGTACGTCAAGCTTGCAGATCCTACTGTGGTTGTCGCAGAAATGAAAGCGTTTTGCGAAGAACAGAAACTTTTGGGAAGAATTCTTATCGCAGAAGAAGGAATCAACGGCACTTGCGCAGGAACTCCAGAAGCAACAGAAGCGTACAAGAAATATATGCAACAAAAGCAAGAGTTCAGCAATCTTTGGTTTAAAGAACAGCCCGTCAGCTGCATTCCATTCAAGAAACTCCAAATTCGCAGCCGAAAAGAAATTGTTGCGTTAGGAGTGGAAGGACTTGATCCAGAAAAAGGAGGAATCCATCTCAAACCGGCTGATGTCAACAAACTTGTCGAACAAGGAAAGAAGGATAATTCTGTCGTTTTCTTTGATGTGCGAAATGAAGTAGAAGCAAAAGTAGGAAGATTTGAAAACGCAGTAACGCCGAAGATTGAGTTTTTCAGAGAACTCCCGTCAATCGTCGATCAGTATGAAGAATTGAAAGACAAGAAAGTAATTTTGTATTGTACTGGCGGCATCCGTTGTGAAAAAGCGTCTGCGTTGTTCAAAAAAAAAGGATTCAAAAAGGTCTATCAAATTGAAGGGGGCATTTACAACTACTGCAATCAATATCCCGACGGACATTTCAAAGGAACCTGCTTTGTGTTTGACGACAGAATGCAGATAGGGTTTGAAGAAGGATTACAAGTAAAAGAAGAGCAGGAAGTTCCTGATGAAAAAATAATTTCGCATTGTGATTTCTGCAATGTCAAGACAAAACGAGTGGTCAATGACGAGCGAAATAATGGCCATCATTTAGTGATTTGTTGTGAAGATTGTGATAAAGCGTTGGATATTTCTCGAATACGATTTAAGAAGAAAAAAATGGATGAGGATTTGGGGTAGGAGTAGCAAGGAAATAGAAGAGTATTTATATTATTGGGGTGTTTATTCCATAACTCATAGAAGAAAATATGGCGAAAAAAGAAAACTCCATTGGTGTAGTTCACGAAGTACCTGCTGATTTAAGAAAAGCTTTAATTTCGAATCAGGATGTTCTAGAAAAATGGAAAGTTCTTACCCCTCTCGCACGCAACGAGTGGATATGTTGGATTACAATTGTGAAGAAACCTGAAACAAGAAAAGAGCATATAGAACGTTTATCTGTAGATCTTCTTAAAGGAAAGCATAGACCTTGTTGTTGGCCAGGTTGCCCTCATCGTAGACCGAATGCCAAAAAATGGTTTAAATAAGAGTCTATTGAAATTGACGAAGTGATTCAATCAGAACTGAAAACACATAGTAAACATAAACGAAGAATAAACAAGGTCTAAGAACCTTTATTCAATCTCACTTGTATCTCGTGGATAAAAGAAATTCAATGTCCAATCCACCGCGACACGAACTTTGTTGCCAAACCCAATCAACTTTGATAAATACATTGTTCTCCAAAACATCCACGCGAAAAATCCTGAGAAATAAATCGTCCTCCCAAGAATATTGATCCCAGCAACTGCGAAATAATCACCAACGCTGAGAAGAAAACCCTGAAGTCCAAAACGATATTCCTTCAAAGAACCAAAACCTAAGATAGCAAGAACATTTCTGGAAACAACAACTGCCTGCTGCACAGCAACCTGCGCAAGCATCGGAACACGCTGTCCATCTCCTTTATCAATGAAAGCGCAATCACCAAGTGCAAAAATGTTCTTATGCACATTGCCACTTTCCACAACTTGTAAAGAAGAGCTCACAGGATAAACAGGAAGTTTTTTACCGTCAAGAGGAAGCGTGTTTGGCGTAAAGCCAACTGCCCAAAAAATAGTTCCCGCTTCAATTTTTTTGTGATGCTGATCAACAACATATCCTTCTCCAACTTTTTTAATCTCGCGTTCCAAAACAAGTGTCACCCCGAGTTTCTGCAGTTCCGCAGCGCATTTTTGAGAGTAATAAGAAGGGAGCATGTTGAGAATTTCTTTGTTTCGATGCACAAGAAGAATCGTAACATCTTTTGGATCAATGCGGCGATGATCTGAAGAAAGAATGGTTCGAATAAACTGCGCAAGCTCTCCGGCGACTTCAACGCCTGTCGCTCCAGCGCCAACAATCATAAAGGTCAATAACTGCGATCTTTTTTTTGGATTTTCCTCAACATCAGCACGTTCAATTTGCGCAATAATTTTATTCCTTATTTTATACGCGCTGGAAAGATCGCGAAGTGCGATAGTATGCTCTAAAGCGCCAGGAGTTCCAAAATAGTTTGCAGAAGAACCAGTCGCGAGAACAAGTATATCATACGAGCGAGAACAGGTATCTGTATGCACGAGTTTTTTCTTTGTATCAACAGTAGTTGCTTGCGCTTTGATAAAAGTAAAACGAGGATTCGATAAGATTTGATTAATCGCAGTCACTGCGTTATCGCGAGAAATACTTCCTGTCGCGATTTCATGAAGCATCGGTGTAAAGAGAAAATAATTGTGTTCGCTGATAAGTGTCACATGAATAGGCTTTCCACGAGATTGACGAAGAAGTAATTTCGCGGTGTAAACGCCAGCAAACCCTCCTCCCACAATAATAACGTGTTTCATGAGACACCTCAAACAGGTTTAACCAATATAAGACTGCCGTGAAGGAGTCTGCTTCGAAGATTCTTCCATCTGCTCTGCTGTTTGCATCAGTTCTCGTTCAAACTCTTTGATTTCTTTGTCCAGTTTGTCCGCGTTCACCTGAAGCGCAAACTTTTTGTTTAGAACAGTGAGAATCTCCTTGCTGCCTTTCATGCCAATGTAATACGGATGCGCGAGCGTTTCCGCGAGAAGAGAAACTGCGTCTATTTTTCTTTTGCCTGCGAGGCCAACAAGAACACCAGCGACACCGACAAACGCGCCAACAACACCAAAAATATTTGGATTCAAGGAAGTTCCTTTCACAAAAGAAGCGGTTGTTTCTTTTGTTGCTCCTGTGCAAAATACTTTAGGATTTTCTGGCGCTTCCTGCAAACCAATACCTCCAAGAGTGATGATTTGTTTTCCGTTCATTGTGGTAAACAAATCAAGAACAATGTCGCAGAATTGATAGCATGCTTCTTGTTCTGTTGGCTGGACATCACCAGACAGCAAAAGAAGATCTGGCATTTTTCCAGAGCCTTTTTTGTAATACAATTCAATGGAAGGAAGTTCAACAAGATTTTCTTCTGTCACAAAGACGGTGTTTGGAAAATGGTACGAATTAATTTCGTACAATTTTTTTGCTTTTAATTCGTCAATAAGAAAATCAACAACAATCTTTCCTACATTCCCAATGCCGGGAAGACCAACAATAAGATACGGCTTGTTAAGAACAGGAGCTTTGCTTTCAAAGGATTGAAACTGCCACGGCTCTTTTGGATAAAAAACTATCTCTGGAGCGTTCTCTGCTTTTATCTCTTTTGTGCTTGCTTTTTTGATTGAAGGTGTACTCATACCAATCCCTCTTTTTTCCGTTGCTCAGATTTTACTTCTCTTCGATATTGCGCGTATTTGTCATCAGGAGAATATTTCGCGGGTTTTCGTTCACCAGTCTTTGCGCCGCAAGTGCAGAGTGATTTCATTGTATACGTTTTGCATGCACTACAGTACATAATATGTTTTGCCATGAGAGGAAAGAAGAACTACAATAATATAAAGGTATGGGTAAATACTGTGAGGATGAACAGAAAGACGAAAAATTAAACAGCAGCGGCTGCTTTTTTCTCTTCACGAGTAAAAGTCACAATTCCTTTTCCTTTTGGAACAGAAGCTTCAACTGTAGTGATAAGTTTTGTGAGAATTTGTTCCGCGCTTTTGTATTCTTCACTGCGCACAAGAATGTTAAAGTTTCCAGCGCCAAGATAAGAAAGCGTCACGTGTTCTTTGTCTGTCGCAAGACCCGCGAGAAGCGCTGTTTTCACAATCTCCACGCCACCAGAAGCGTAACTCTGTAAGAATAATTTTCCGCCAACATACACTTCTTTAGGCTTAAAGCGCTGTTCGATAAATTCATGAAGTGTTTTGATGTACTGGCTAGGAACACCAACATCTTCAAGAGTAATTTGACCTGTCGCGACGTCCTGAAAGCACTGATGAAGATAGGTATATTGTTTAGAAAGAGGAGTGTATATTTCAAAATAGAGCTGTTCTGGTTTTTTCTTAAGCTGTTCAGCGATAGTTTCGATAACTTTTTCTGCTTTCTGCTCCTGTTTTACTTCTTCAATTTTCTTTCGCTTTTGGTTGTCGTTGACTCGACGGAGAGAAAGATCAATAAAGCCGCGTTCACGATTCACGCGAAGAATAACGCACACGACAACTTTATCTTCTTTGACAAAATCACGAATGTTTCGAATACGACCAGGAGAAACTTCACTGATGTGAATCATGCCGGATTTATCGTATTCGTCTAATCGCGCGAAGACAGAGTGGGACTGTACTTTTGTGACAGTACAAAGAACAAGTTCTCCTTCTTCAGGATATCCAGTGCGTCGATAAAACATGGTATTCTAAAACCTCTTACTCGAGAACTTCGAGAATCCGTGCTTTAATGTGCGATTTACCGCCGGATGGTTCAACAAGTGGTTTTGCGCAAACAAGGCATTTCACGCTGGTCGCGCTTTTGCCAAAGGTAATTTGCTCATTCTTGCATTTAGGACAGCGAATCTTAACGAATTTGCTGGATGTTACTCGTGGTGCTTTCATATATAACTCCTCCGTATAAAGTTGAATAATAAGGGAAACAAATTACTTCTTTATAAATGTTTAGGGAGCTCCCAACAAAAAGTATATATAGTGCCAAACATCAAAAAAACATATGAAAAAGAGAATATTTTATTTTGGAGCATTTTTATTCATGACAATATTTCTTGCAAGTTGTGCATGGTTTGGCGCAGAAGAACAAATTGAAGTTCCTGTGGGGATTGACGCAACTTCTGTAGAGTATGAATCATACGCGTCATGTGTCGAACAGTGTAGTAGCTGTGAAGAAAATTGTTTGAACTCCGCGTATTATGTCAAGGCGTTACAGGAAGCAGACACAAAAAGTTGTGCGCGAATCGTAAGCCAGACGTTGAGACAGGACTGTGAACAAACATTGCTTGCGACAGAAGCGGTTGAGCAATTAAATAAAGAAAAGTGCATGATGCTCACTGAAGAAGCAGTACAACAAACATGTCTTGTTCATGTTGCCGCGGAAGCAGCAGTCCAATCAAGTTCTTCAGAGAAATGCAGTGAAGCGCCAGATGTTGAACGCTGTGAAAATATTTTCTATAAAGACATGGCGCAAATCAATAATGATACCAGCTACTGCGATAATTTAGAGAATGAAGAAAAGAAAGAAGTGTGTTATTTGCTTGTCAGCGAAGAAGAAACGCAAGAATAATTCTTTTTGTTAATGAGGTTAATTGTTGTAATTTTCTTAACACGTTTTTCATAATACCCCATTGCAATGCTTCGCGTTGCAACGGGTCCCCCTGACATTTTTACTTTTGCAGGTGCGTGTTTTGGAGTTTGTCGTTGCCTAGTATCATCTGTAATCGCCATACTACTTTATTGTCAGGGGGACCCAATGCTCCAAAGGAGCATTGGGGTCTTTACTAGGAATTAATGTATTAAACAGAAAAGAATAATTACAGAAAAAAAGAATTAATGCAAATAAATCAAATAATTCTTTTCTTATTTTCATCTAAAATATGAATGCAATTCACTGGACACGCGTCAGCGGCGTCTTTATTTGTCTGGAAATCTTTTTCTTCAATATCAAGAAGTTCTTGCTTAATTTCATCGCCTTCTTTAATAATTTTTGCGCCTTTGACATCAGATTTGCCATCTTCGCTCATCACCCAGAATTCTGGGGAAATTGCTTCGCAGGCTGCGCAGCCAATACAAGTGGGACGATCATGATCAATAGTATATTTTACCATAGCAAAGAAAATTCCAGTACTCTATTTAAAGGTTATGAATCGAATCTAGTAAAATTAAAAAGAACACGGAACAAAACCAAAATCCGCATCAGCAGTGCATTTTTCTGAAAGCACATGATACGCTTCTTCTTTTGATGTAAAAGAAGAAGTATTTTTACCAACGCCACCCATTTTAACCAGGAGCGCGTCTGATTCTCTACTACTCCAAAGACTTGATGAATAACCTTCTTGAAATGCTTCTTCTGCTCTGTACTGATACACAAAAGCGTGCGCAAAATCACGACGCTTTTCAAACTGGTGCGTGATTTCAGCAAAAAAGGCATACCTGTTTTTTGCAAGCTTTGCAGCAGCTTCATACTGCTGAAGCGCGAGAGGGATTTTATCTGAATCATTTGTCTCAAACAAAAAGCGAGCATACTCTCGATGCACTAAAAAAGAGCGAGAATACGTACGAACAAGCGCGGCGTATCTCTTCTCTTTTTCATCTGATGAAGAAAGCGAACGAACTAAAACAAGTTCCGGACATTCTGGATAGTTTTTCTGAACAACGCCAACAGTACAAATATCTCGAGACAAAAAATCAACAGTAGTAGGACCATCTAAAATATAAAGATCTATTTTCTGACTGTACAGAGCCAATTCCATAGGATTATACTCTCCGAATTTGGTTACAACTAATTTTCTTATTTCAGCAGCCTCAGAAACTAAGCCTAACTCATAATATGCCTCAAGAAGCGCAGAGGGGGGTTCATAACGCAAGGGATTGTCTTTTTGCAATGCTTCAAGTTTTTTTGCTGCCGCGACAAATTCCGCTTGGTCAAGAAGTTTTTTTGCTTCACCAAATTCTAAACAAAAACGATATGCCAACGGATCTTTATATCGATCTCGATCCATATGATATTTTTCAGGATGATTGCAAACATCCTCTGGATCAACTCCTTGCTGAATTCGCGGATCGCGCTTGACTTTTCGATTATCTGAAAAAACAGTAGGAATATATTGCACTTCTGTTTTTGTTTCAACAATAGGATCTGGTTTTTGAAAATAAAGAAGACCCCCTGTACTTATGCCCAAACATCCGAGCGCGGCGAGAAAAATACCTCCAACTACAGAACCAACACTCAAGCGTGTTTTTGGGGGTTCCAGTTCATGTAAAAGCGCGGTGACTGACTGGTAACGCTGATCAGGATTATATGAAAGACACCTTTGAATAATAGCTTTATATTTTTGCGGAATTTGAGGATTTCGTTGAATGCGAATTTCCAAACCAGTATAAGATGCAGGAGTACGTACCATTTCTTCAAGCACATCTTTACTTGAATGAGGAAATGGATGTTCTCCAGTCCACAGTTGGTACATCAGAATTCCGAGTCCCCAAATATCAGTTCTTGCAGATAATTCCCCACGCTGTATAGATTCCGGAGCCGAAATTGTCCGTGAAGAAATATTTGCTGCAGCAGAGGCAATGCCCTGTTCATCACAAGGAGTCACAAGTGTATAATCACCCAGTTTTGCAAGAAGAGAAGACTTTTTTGTTTGAGAATGAGTAACCATTATGTTTGGTGCACGAATATCATTATGAAGATACCCACGCTCATGCATATGCTGAACGCCATGACAAATTTGTTTGATAACCCCATCTATTTCTCGTGGAGAAAAGTCTGACGCATGCTCCAGTGTCGTTCCTTGCACCCATTCCAGAACAATGAATTTTTGACCAGTAAAATCTCCCTCAAGAACAACACCCTGCCTGTAAAAGCGAACAAGATTTTCATGCTGAAATGCGTCTGCGAGCGATTCGTTTTCCTCTAAACCTTCTGAACGAAAAAGCGCATACGCCGCGTCTCCTCTGCCCCCTTCAACGCGATCAAGAATCTTTATTGCCCTATCTCGTCCAGACGAAATTTCTCGCGCCTTATAGACAATGCCAAAATTTCCTCTTCCTGCTTCCTGAACGATTTTGTAGTCAGGAATTTGTATCTCTTCTTCTAAACCCATAATCACAAGAAGGAGAGAAATTCGTTTTATAAAGCTCATGGAAAAGAACTTCTTTTTTGATGTACCTAATAAGGAGTAACTTTTATAAATGATTATTCTGTTCTTTCTAAAATGGTAAAAAGAAGCATGGTATGGGGGTTCCTTTCTTTTCTAGTAGGAATCTCTGCGAGTACAGCATATATTGCTCACCAAAGAAAGCAAGTGCCAACCGTTCAAGATGTTGTTGACAAAATAGAAACCATGACAACATATTGCCCACGAGCGCCAAATGAAAGCCAGTATGATGTTTTTCTCGAGGATGCAAGTAAGGAATATAATCTTGACTGGCGATTCGCGAAAGCAATTCTGATCAAAGAATCCCATTTTCAGGAAGATTTGATTTCATCAACAGGAGCTGTTGGTCCAATGCAGCTCATGCCAAGGTCAGGATCGTATACGACAGAAAATTATATTTTTTATGTAAAAGCGAGAGCGTCCAAGGAAAGAACATATAATGGAAAGACGACAGAAGAATGGGCGGCGCTTTATAAACAAGATCTTGAAATACTTATCGAAGAAGGACTAAAAGAGAAAGATACACGCTTTGATCCTGCGTGGAATATCAATGAAGGAGTACGACAATTAGCAGGAGAACATCAATTTTTTCTGAGTGAAACAGAGAATCCGTATTACGCAAAGATTTTTGCTGCTGCCGCGTATAACGCAGGAAGAACAGCAGTGCTTCGCGGAACAACGCACATTCCTGTGAATAAACAAACAGAATATTACGCGCCAGAAGTTCTTCAAATTTATGACGCGCTTGTAGAAGGAAATGGTCGACTTCGATGGGAAGATTGCTGGCTTTTAAAATTGTAATTCTATAATGAACTCATTAACTAACCGAATAAGTGCATCTTCCTTGAACAGCGGTAATCTGCCCGCAATATTTAATTGCTGTTTGTACATATCCATTGTTTGGAGGAACAATCGCGTAAGGAGGGTCTACTTTGCCTTCACCTTTTGTCTGTTTCCAGTCTTGGCGTGCAAAAGTATAAACTGCGGAATTCTCAAGAGCGCCAGAAGTGCAACTGCTTAAATCCGCGTGAAGATACGCGCAATCATTTCGCGCGGCTTCTGCGTCAAATGCGACTCCTTTATCCTTTGCATATTCCTGAAGTGTAGTAATTGTATCTTCCCCATAAAAGCCATCAACATTATCTTTTTCACCATAGCCTAAATCTAAAAGTTGTGACTGAACAGCCGCGACCATTGGAGCGTCTTCACCCATGTGATGCGCGGCAGCGACCATACCTAATTTTTCTTCATAAGGAAGATCTCTTCCATCATGGTCAACAGCGTATCTATCCCACGCCTGCGCAATATTTCGCTGACCATGTTTAACTCCTCCTTCAAGAGTAACAAGTTCTTCAGGACCTGTGTAATCATCAACACCTAATTCTTGTGCATTTTTTTCCGCAAGTTGATCTTGTGTTTGGAGAACACCGTAAGAACGAGTCGGACTTGTTCCTATACCTGTTTCTGCAATGAATGATTCAGCAGCCATCTTCACTTGAGAACCAGTGCTTTGTGTTTCACCCCAATACGATTCGATCATTCCAAGCGCAATCGTTGCTTCAGTAAGATCATCTACATCATCAGGAGGAATACCATATTCACGTACCCGTTCTTTGGAAGATGCTTCAACAACGCCATAAATATCTCCTGCAGTAGGGAGCCAACGTTTTTCCATATTCACGACAACAGTATCTTCTGGAGGAAGGGTGTTCGCGCTCGGAAGCATAAGAACATCTCCATTCCCTTTCCAATTGCTTGGAACGTTATTGATTTCTCTCGTCAGTTCAACCATTGCTGGAAGATCTTCTTCAGAAACTCCTGAAGCGCGAAGCGCGTCAGCAATATCTTCGTCATTATCCACAGCAACAGCAGTTGTCCCTGCAAAACGGGTTGCTGCTTCTTCTGTTCTTTCCGTGTCCGGTCGAACATGTTCATAAAGCGACATAGTTTTTGCGTTGTCTGAAAGGAATGTACCATAATCAACAACTTTAAACGGCTGTTTATCTCGTGATCCTTCATGATACATCTGCGCAATCATGGTTTTTTCAACAACAACCTGATCTCCTTGATTCAGAACAATTGGACTTCCCACAACACCTTTCGTAGAGTCGTAAGAATAATACGCGCCATTGCTGTAAAGTGCTCTCTGGCCATTTATCCATACAGGATAACCGCTGAGGAAATCACTGCTCACTCCAAGTTGTTTTTGAAGATACGCAACAGGATCAGTCCCTGCTGTAGAAACTGTATATTGTTCAGATTCTTTTCCAACAACACGAGCGCTGTGCGTTGCCTGTCTTCCATCAGTGCCTTCTTCATATGCTTCTTTCAAAAAAGTACTTTTCGTGTAATAAAAGAAAACAACATCGCCTTCTTCAAAATTATCATAATTATAGTCAACCTGTTCTGCGAGTCGTGAATCTTTAAATGCCATGTCACCAGCAGACTCTTTCCAGTAGAGAGAAGTTCCTTCATGACCTTGGATGTTATGAGACATTTGCCAACTACTGCCATATTCCCCAAGATAGACAGCGTAATTATCCTGCTGAGAGCCATACGTCGTGTACATTCCTCCTTCAACTTTTGCGTAATCTGTAACATACGTTGCGCACTGTGATTTTGAAGGATTAATATTACCAAGAGAAAGCGGACAGGATGCGCGAACAGTACCGCTCACGACTGCGTCATTGACACTGTATGTTCCATCATCAATGCGTGTCGAGAATATTTCACAGTAAGAATTTCCAATTGCTTGACCAGTGATATCTACAGAAGTATCGCAAGGAGCGTGACTCGAAAGCGTGACAGGGACACTCAATTCAGATTCTATGATTGCTGCAAGCTGCCGATCCGCTTCACCATCTTGAATCTGCAATCTCTGTCCTTCTATCTCTAAATTCATATCGCCTGCTGTCGTCACATCAAGGCCAGTTTCTTCAAAGTGAACAACAGCAACTCCACCACTCTCTGGAGTTCCCATATCAAAGACAAGGGTAGGAGGATTTTGATCGTGATTATACGTCATCTGGAAATACGCGGTTGTATCTTCTTGTTCCCAGCTTCCATCAGGAGCAAGATATCCTGGATCACCTGGATTTAATTTATTTTGCTGATTGTAACTATTTTGCCAGGAAACAACAGCTGCTTTTGTCCCAGAACCATATTTTCCATCAGGAGTAGTACCCACAATTCCTTGAATAACTTGAATTGCTTCATAATCTGCTGTCCCTTTCTTTGGGTAGTCTCCTTTTCCATAAGATCCATCTTCGGGAATAGGGAGAAAGTTATCATTTTCAGGACCAGATTCGCTTTGCAATGCGTATTGCGCGCCTGCGTCAATTTCAAGACGATACGAATGATCGTAGCCTTCAAGCGCAGGAGCGGCTTCTGCGATAACAACTTTATTTGGATCAATAGTTACTTTGTCTTCAGGTGTCCCTGAAACAATATCTTCAGCAGCCTCAAGCCACTCAACAACATAATCAGTTGGATTTTCCCACCAATGTTCTGTATTCAAGTTGAGAAGAACTTGTTTTCCCCCATTTGCTTTAATGACATACGCCTGCTCATTGAGCGCTTCTTTCTCAGCATTTTTTGTGTTCGGATGCACTTCAAGTTTTTTTCCTGCGGGAACATAAAAATCATCATACACATAACCTACATCAACAGTAATTGTTCCTGTAAGTTTATAATCCGGATAATCAGTAAGGACAGCATCTTTCAGTTGGTACGATTGATCATCTGGGTCATAAATAACATGTCCTCTTCCCTGAAAATCAAGCGCGCCAAACTCTCCAGCATCAACAATAATATTTCCTTCTTTCCCAACCCAAATGCTTGACGCGTCTTCTACATCTAAACCATTGAAAGAGCCAGACTTCATTGCAATATCGCCGTTGCTATTTTGTGTAATTGTTCCTTCAAATTCAATCAACCAATCCTGTGGATAGTGACGAGGGATGAGAACAATCTCTCCGTCACTATTGACCTCAAACGCATAATCAGACGCGAACTGTTTGAGATTGATTGCGCCATTTTCTCCAACAAGTGTTCCATCAACGTTGTATTTTTCAATGTCCCCGGAAATCCCAATCTCAACACCTTGACGATACATATAATCAGCAAATTTTCCTTTGTATTCATTCACGTTATCAGAATCTTCACTAAAAAATCGCTCCGCGACAAGCGCGGAAGTTGCGTCTGCGGTGGTAAAATCCGTTGAAGCGACATACGTTGCTGCAAATTCAGGATCATATCGACGAGTTAAATACAAAGCAGCCTGTGTTCTATCCGCGTTCAAGAGCTTCTCAAAATCATCAGGGCTTGGATCAGAAACAAGGAGAAGATTTTGCATGGAAGGATTGTCCTGAAAACAATCTTCATACTCTGCGGGATCTGTACAAAGTGTTGTGCTTCCACCCGCATAAAGAGAGGGAAGAGAGACGAGCAAAGTAAGAACAAAGAAGAAAAAACAAACGGTTGGAGTCATATTGATTTTTGGTTTCATGTTAATAAATCACCAGCGTCATTAATTCTTCAGCAGTGCTCCCCTCTTGTGTTGTCGCAGTGAAGGTAATATCGTATGTTCCTTCTTGACCTGTAACAGGAGTAAATAATACTTTTCCAGAAGTAAGTCCAACATCAAAAAGCGTAGTATCATCAAAATAATACACTGTTTTATTTGTTTCCTCTGTAAGAGAGACAGTATAATTAAAAGATTGCCCCACTGAAGCCGCAAGCGTGCCGATATAAGAAAGATCAATAAAAGAAACAACAGGATTAATTTCAAGATAGAAAGAAGTGGAATCAAAATTTCCATCAGAATCTGTTGCGGTAATTTCAATAAGGTGTGTTCCAACACTTTCTTCATCAGGATAAAAAGAAATAATTCCAGATGAAGGATTTATGTCAAAAAGATCACTGTTGTCTGAAAAGGTAACAGCTGTTTTTGTTGCAGAAACATCGTATTCATAAGGATAGCCGATAACTATAGTTTGATCCGCGATAGGAAGAAGTCGCAAATTTTCTGTTTCAGAAGCAAGACCATATTTTCCAGCAAAAGAAAAGAGCGCGGTTGCGTCAGTGGACTCTTCTGTAAAGTTGATTGTGTAGACAATTGCGTAAAAATTATCAGATGAGACTTCTTCAGTCAAAACATTTTCAATTGCGCCCTGCTTATACTTCGTCAAACAGGTCATGCAAAAAATATTTCCTTTGCTTGATTGTTCTTCAGCAATTGCCAATGCAGTGGTGTATGCAGTGTAATACGAACTAGGAAGAGCGATTTCAATAGGAGTAATCGAAGTTGTAGAAGTCGCGTCAACAAGAGCGACGTGAGAAGCATAAAGAATTTCAACAGCATAATCAGTGAAAGAGACAGTCACTTCTTCTGTTCCTAATTCTTTAAAAGAATAATCCGATGATTCAGATGTTGAATTATAACATTCTTTTGTCCTTGAGAGAAGGAAAAGCTCAAATTGTGTAGCGAGTTCATCTTCAGACAAAGCAGTCATTGCTCCTTCATTGTAATAATAAGAAATAGTGGTAAAATAAGGATTATATTCTTCAGTATAAACAAGATAGCCAGAAGGAATTTCATAATATCCTCCTCGAGCCGCAAGAAAAGGAATACCGTGAATCGCAACGTCTTCAACACACTGCGCGATGAGCGCGTAGGCAACAGCTTGTGTTTGAGTCTCTGGTTTTTGCGTTTCAAAAGAAGTGAAAATAAAAAAAAGAGCGACAAAAAGTACAATAAGAACACCTAAAATTATGAAAATAGTTACCTGTCCTTTGTTTCGCACCACAAATCCCCTCTCTTTGAGTGTAATTTTGAGGGTTATTCTATATAAATCTTTGGAAAACTAAAATATTATATATCTCAATAGATTTACAAAAGACTCTATGGCAACAAGTATAGATATCGCTCTCGGAAGTGGAGATGCTGAAGAAACAAAAGCAACAGCGAAAACGCTTGACCAAGAAACAATCTACGAAGAGCTTGCGGAAAAAATAAAGGAGTACAATAATAAAGCGCAGCTTCGCCTGATCAAAAAAGCGCTTACAGTGGCTTTTGACGCGCATAAAATACAGACACGAGAAAACGGAGAACCATACATCACGCATCCGATAGAAGTCGCGCGAATTCTCATCTCACTTAAAGCGGATTCAGCGACAATTTGCGCGGCGCTCCTGCACGATGTTGTGGAAGACACCCCCGTCAAACTCTCCCAGATCAAAGAAGATTTTGGAGACGAAATCGCGATGCTCGTCGAAGGAGTCACAAAAATTGGCGCGATTCATTTTGATTCAAAAGAAGATTATACTGCGGAAAATATTCGAAAAGTATTGCTCGCGACAACAAAAGATATTCGCGTCATTCTTATCAAACTTGCGGACCGCCTTCACAATATGCGTACATTAAAATGGTGCAGTCCCGAAAAACAAAAACGGATTTCTGAAGAGACACTGCATATCTACGCGCCGATTGGACACAAGCTAGGCATTTTTAGACTAAAAGGAGAACTGGAAGATCTTTGTCTGAGATATCTCAACCCAGAAGTATACAAATTCCTCTCGCAAAAGATATCCTCAAAGCGAACAGAAAGAGAAAAAGCGACAGCGAAGATTATAGAAGATGTCCAAAAGTCATTAAATGAAAAACAAGTAGCGGGAAAAGTCTACGGACGAGCAAAATATTTCTACAGCATCTACAAAAAAATGCAGAAAAAAAAGCTGGATTTCGATCAGGTGTATGACCTTATCGCGCTGCGAGTCGTCACAAAATCTATTCCTGATTGTTACGCTGCGCTCGGTGTTGTGCATGATCTCTGGAAACCAGTGCCACATCGATTCAAAGATTATATTTCTGTTCCAAAATCAAATGGGTATCAAAGTTTGCACACGACAGTGATGAGCAGTTATGGAAAAATTATCGAAGTGCAGATTCGCACAGAGCAAATGCAGAATGAAGCAGAAGAAGGAATCGCTGCGCACTGGCGATATACAGGAAACGAACGAGACAAGATTTTCGACAAGCGAATCGCGTGGCTCAAACAGATTCTCGACTGGAAAATGCAGTCTGATGACGCGAAGGATTTTGTGGAAACACTCAAAGTTGATCTTTTCGAAGATGAGATTGTTGTCTTTACGCCAAAAGGAGATCCTATTTCGCTTCCAGTAAAAGCAACGCCTGTTGATTTCGCGTACATGGTGCACAGTAATGTCGGCGATCATTGTACGCAGGCAAAAGTGAATGGCAAAATTGTGCCGTTGGATTATCATCTCAAATCAGGAGAAGTCATTGAAATTATAACGAGAAAGAACGCTGAACCCTCAAGGCAATGGTTGAAATTTGCAGTAACACAAAAAGCAAAATCAAAAATTAGAAGCTGCCTGAAAATAGAAGCAGAAGATGATCCAAAGAAAGGAATGCGACAGGAAGAAGAAGTCAGCGAAGCGACACTTGTCAAATTTATTCGCATAGACGGAAAACCTGCGCCAGTAAAAATCTCCAAATGCTGCAGCCCGCATAGAAGTGATCCTATTCGAGGTTTCCTGACAAAAGACAAAAAGATCACCATTCATAAAAAAGAATGCGCGAACATTTACTCGTTGGATGTCACAAAAGAGCTTCCTGTTTCCTGGACACAGGAAGAAACAACGCAGCAGGCAACATTGATGATTGTCGTGCATGACAGAGTAGGACTTCTTGCGGATGTCATGAATCTTATGGCAGCAATGAAAGTGAATATCATTTCCATTCACACAAAAAACAAGAAAGATAATGTCATTATTAAACTCAAAATCCATGTTCCTGATGAAGCGCAGGTAAAAGATCTGAAAGACGCGGTCAAAAAGATCAAAGCGGTTCTTGATGTAAAGGTAAATTAGTCCAATATGTTTTAAGTTCCTAAACAGAGATCATTCTCATATTTGTGAGGAGACATTTTCTAATAACACAGACGCACCGCTCGCAGGGCATCCCAATCGCAGCAAGCTGCGGGGTATTAGCGAATTTTCTTAACGGAATTTGTGTTATTAGGCTCATGGGTATCGAATCCGTAGCAAGCTACGGGGTATTATTTCGAGCTATGCTCGTAATACTACGAACCGAAGGTTCGAAGTAAACCCATTCGGTAATAAGATTTTTTATGAGTATGGTGTAAAAAAAGAGTGAATGACATGCGCTTAATTAACCACTTAATCATGACAAAAATATAGGAACATTTATAAACAGCCTTCTTTTGCTACCAATTAGTGAAGAAATGGTAAAGAAGAAAGGAATAGAGAAAACTCCAAAGAAAAGTCCAACCTGGCGCGATCATGCTGTCAGCGCAGGGAAAGTGATAGGCAGCGCTATCAAAACAGGATATGTCCGCGCAAGAGACGCGACTGCAGCGTATACCACACCAAAAGTTGAACGTGCTGGTAAATATCTCTCTGAAAAAGCAGATAATGCAACAACAAGCATATACGAAAGTCTCGTAGCACGAGAGAAAAAGCTCTGCGAAAAACGAGTTCCACGATTCTACAAAAACCATAGACAAACACTTGACGCAGTAGTGATCGGAACAGCAGCAACAGTTAGCGGTGCAGAAGCAAGCGCGCAAATTCTTGATACTTCTTTAGTTACAGGCGGTGTTGCAACAGGAGCTGCGATAGCGTATGGAACACTCGTCGGAAGAATTGGTGAATACGTCAATAACAAATTTGGGTACAAAGCAGCTGCAGCAGTGTATAGTACAGGCGCGGTTGGAGCAGCGGTTGGATTGCATAAACTTCTCCATCTCGAAGAAGAAATCGCTTCAAAAGATTTTGTCATGGACACCATCCACAGATTCTCTGATTATGGAATGTTTGGAATCGCGCTTGCTGCAGGGTATTATGTCGGAAAAAAGATTCTGAACGCAACAACAGTCAAAACAAAAAACATAGGGAAAGAAAAGAAAGACACAGAGAAAAAAGCATTTTTCAAAAGAACAGGAAGAACTACAATGGCGCTTGCAGGGTTAAGCTACATTGTTGGGCATGGAGTTTATTGTGGATATAACGCGATTCCATCAGAATATCCCACAGACGCAACAAGACACGATGATATTGGGATGCGGGTTATAGTAAGCAAAAACGACGACAACAAAGATGGAAAAATAAATGATGGCGAATTAATGACCATTGACGTCAAAGCGACAAAAGCGGGAAATCATGTTGGAAAAGATCTTACTATTCGATATTTCATGCTTCCTTCAACTGAAGCGCAACCAACTGTTCCAAAAGCAGGAGCAAAGGATTTTTACGACGATTTAATCTATCTTGGCGAAAGAAATGATTTTTCTATTGATCAAAATGGGATAGCAGTTATCTCAGGAATTTTCGAATACGACGCGGGAATTGAAAACGCGTTTGTTCCAGACACCGCGATGATTAATCCGCTTGCGGGAAAAGATGCGCAAAAAATTGGAGATGACTTCAAATTTCTTGTTGAAGTATGGGACGGAAAGAAAAAAGTAGATCACAAATGGTTTGGAAGTGAAAAAGGAAGTGAGTATGTATTCACCTTTGAAAAAGAAGGAGAAAAAACAGAAGAGCCACAACCACCTATTGTTCGAGTTTCAGGAGACGGAAAAAAGCATGTCTTCATTTACAATCAAGCGCTGGGGAGCGGAAAGATGGAAGAAGAAACGCTTGCTGTCGTTGATTACTGGCATCCGCACACATACGAATTTGTTGCAGATAACAGAAGCACATTGCGTCTCAAACAACGCTGTTCTGAAAAACTAGAAGAAAAAATTATTACAAAAGCGCATGGACGCGGGGTGAAAGTATTACCCATGGTCAGCGCGTTCACAAAATCATTAGTACAGAGAATTTTGGATAATCCTTCCACTGCTGCGGATCGTATCGCAGATGCTATCAAAGAAGAAGGATATGATGGCGTTGCAGTGGATTTAGAAACAATTTCCTTAGGAAGTGAGAGTAGCGCTGCGTATGTAGAGTTTATGAGACGCTTGCGTCAAGAACTTCCTGCAGGCCAATATGAAATAGCGGTTGCAGTAAGTCCACGATTTGAAGGAAGTGAAAAAGCGGGCTACAAACATCACGGATTTTATGATTACCAAGGTCTTGCAAAATATGCGGATTTCTTACATATCATGGCATACGATTTCCACAAAGGAAGACGAGGAGCGTCTCCAGTATTGCCAAATGACAAAATAGATGACATTATCGCATACGCGCAAGCACGTGTCGCGAATGATCAGATTGTCTTCCTTATGCCACTCTACGGCTATGTCTGGACAAAAGGAGGAAGTGCGGTGGGAACAATCAGCGCGCAAAACAATCAAAGATATATTGATGCTGCAAAATCAACAGGATATTCTAATGGAGAACTGCGTATAGAAACAGCAGATAGAATAGCATATTTACAGGATTCAAAAGTATTTGAAGACAGATTACAATTGCTTGACAGTCTTAATGTGAATAATGTGGGTGGCTGGAGACAGACACACGGAACAAAAGGAATTTACAATGAGTTTGGGGAATGGAAACAACAATAAAATGGCACGAAGAGAAAGAGTAAAAGAAAGAACAATAAAACCGAGACGAGAGTTAAGTGATCTCATCTACGGAAATTGGGAAGCACTGCATTATGCTATTGGATCACTCATCCCTGCAACAATGTATGCGCTGGGTCTTAAAATTATGGAGACTCCATCTCCAGAGCTCTCAGAAGGAGAAGCAGTTGCAGCAGGACTTGCGGGAAGCTTTGCGCTTCGCTATGCAAGCATAGCTGTAGATTTCTTAATCCCCGAGATACAAAGAGAAAGTTACATAAGAAAAAATCAGCGAGAGATTGTCCAAAAAGTTGCGCGAACAGCGAGTGCGATAACTGCAGGAACTCTCCTTGCTTATGTCACTGATGCGCCTTTTCTCTACACAACAATATTATCCATTGCTTCTTTTATGACAGGAAAAACAGCAGCGGAAAAAATGCCAGAAATGAAATATAGCACGACAATTCCTGCGGGAATGCTTCTTCTTGGAAGTTGTCTGCATCTCAGTTTAACAGGAGTTGCAAGCACAACGACACTCATAAAAGAAAATATTACTGAAGGAAAAGATGAAGCAACGCGTGTTGAAGCAGAACCACAAGTAGAGTACACTGCAAAACCACCGTTTAGGATATGGCCTGCGCAATATGATACGAGACTCGTGAATTCTTGTTTTGGATATCGTGGAGAGCATGTTGCGCGAGGGAAAGGATCAAAGCATCATGGAGGTATAGATATTCAAGCGCCATGGCACACCCCTGTCCTGAGTGTAGGGAATGGTGTCGTTATAGATGTAGATGCAAAAAGATGGGGCAGTGTCACGATTGAGCATGGTGATGGAATTACAACGCAATATCTTCACATGGATGAAGTACTTGTTAAAGAAGGAGATCAAATTACTGCGGGAACACAAATAGGGCTTTCAGGAGGAAAAGGACCTAAAGGAAAGACATTGTCATCTCTTCGTCATCTGCATTTTTGCTCTCCATCTTATGAGATCAAGAAGCTTGTTCTGTCCTAAATGGAGATCAATCTCTGCTGCTTCAGCAGGAGTTTTCCCTTTGAGTTGTTGATGTGGATTAACAAA
>JACRPI010000024.1 GCA_016214075.1 Candidatus Woesearchaeota archaeon | reverse complement strand
TACTGGTCGAAAGTCAAGTTCATCTACAACTTTACGTTTAAAATCTCTGGTAAATGCTCTGCGTGACCCCATTTTCAGACCTCCATACTTTGGTAGAAAATAGTAACTTAACTATGTGTCCTTTTTTAGGGGGTCAGTCCATCCATACTGTATATGTTATGGTTTATAATACTACTAATTATAAAATAGGATATACAAACGATTTGAATTCAAGACTTATTGAGTTAAAAATGAGATATCCAACAAACAGACTAGTATATTTTCGAGAGTTTTCTAATGAAACCCAAGCAAGAAGATTTGAAGCTTGGCTCAAGACATTAAAAGAGAGAGATTTGTTAAAATTTATTTCAGGCTTTCAAGATAAAGTTAAGAAGATAGAATTATTATCCTAAGCAAATAAGACTTACTCTTCTTCCGCAAACAACGAATAAATATCAATGCTGTAGAGCACAGTCGAAATCTCCGCTTCTTTGACAAAACTATCAGAACTAAAAGAAACAAGCCCTTGATCAACAGCGTCAGAAATCTCCAAATCCCCTTGCTGTAATAAAACAAGCGTATCATAGGTCGTCGTCATTTCAAAAGAAGGATCTTCTTGCTCGCCGTTTTCAAGTTCAATAAGTTCCCCCGCATCAAGCACAGCATAAAGATGATGATCAAGATCAGTAAGGTAAACATTCACCACATCATCGCCAAAAAAAGTAAAAAGAATATCAGGAAGTCCGTTAGCTTTCTCATTATACGTCTCTTTGTAAGTAGAAAGAAGATCATTGGTAAAAATCTCCTCAGCAGTAACCGCGCCAGTAACCCCATTCATTCCGTTTGCGACACTGACGATATAGAGTCCAAGAAGAAAGATACCAAAAAAGAAAAATGCTTGAATATGTTTTGGCTTTTGCTGTTTCTGTTTTTTTGCCATTTTAAACCTGTTTACCGCATTTTATCTATATATAGCTTTGGATTTTTAGTGCCATCCTATCTTTCGAGCGAGATATTGTTTTTCTTCCATTTCTAAAAAATACCCCATTCACCGAATTTCTCTTCCATATTTCTTTTTTTTCATTCGTTATAGTGAACGCACCAAATTATTGTAATAAAAATAGTGCGTTCACTATTCCGCAGACGCAAACAAGTGATGATAATTTATTGCGTCTGCTATACTTCGGTTCATGGGTCCCCCTGACAGTAAAAAGTCTTGTTGGTGCGTGTATTTTTTTGTTGCTGAGCAAATAATCGCCTTACAGTCCTTGAAAATCCCTATGTATCCTTATTTTTTATGAAAAGTAGATATTTTCATTTTCTGAATCAGATGACACTTGAAGAGGCAAACTATATATACGACAAACCAAAACAAAGAAACATGGAACTCGTCTTTTTAGGAACAAGCGCGATGGTGCCCACAAAGGAAAGAAATCATAGTAGTATCTTTCTCAAATATGAAGGAGAAGGAATATTGATTGATTGTGGAGAAGGCACCCAGCGGCAGTTCAAAATAGCAGAAGAAACCGCAACAAGAATAACAAAAATTCTTATTAGCCATTGGCATGGAGACCATGTGCTTGGTCTTCCAGGATTGTTACAAACATTGAGCGCGTCAGAGTACGCAAAAAAAGACAGTACATTAGAAATTTACGGACCAAAAGGCTGCAAAAAACAGATAGAAGCAATGCTTATCGCATTTCCGTTTGACAACAAGCTCAACATGAGTATTAAGGAAGTAAGCAATGGAATATTCATCAAAACAGAAAATTTTGAGATAGACGCGTTTCCCATGGAACACAGTATTCCCTGTCTTGGATTTAAGTTCAGAGAGCGAGATAAAAGAAGGATTGACATTGCAAAAATAAGAAAGCTGGGAATTCCAGAAGGACCATTACTTGGAAAGCTCCAGCAAAACAAAGCAATAACACAGGGAGGCAAAAAAATTTCTCCGAAAGACACCACATACATTGTACCAGGAAAACATATTGGGTTTATTACAGACACAGGGCAGTGTAAAAATTGTCTGGAAATTGCAGAAGGAGTGGATGTCTTAATCTGTGAGGCAACCTTTATGGAAAAAGAAGCGGAAAAAGCAGAGCAGTATAAACATCTCACCATCAAACAAGGAGCATTGATTGCGCACACCACAAATGTAAAAAAACTCATCCTCACCCATTTCTCACAGCGATATAAAGAAAAAGCAGAGATTGAAGAAGAAGCAAAAGATGTTTTTCCAAATGTTATTCTCGCGTATGATGGAATGAAATTGACTGTTTAAGGACTTTTCAATGCAAGCTTCACATCGCCTGCCTTAACTGTTTTTCTTCCTGCGTGATGGGCAAACTTGATTGCGTAGCTTGCTATTTCAGTTGCCTGATTCTCTACTATTTTTTTGAGTGCCATTTTCGCGTCATCGCTCACTCTATCGGCGCCTGCTTTTTTGATGAGGACGTCAATTGCTGCGAGAGGAATGCCACGTTTTGTCATAGTGCATAAAAGAGCGAACAGCTATATATAATTTGTTGAAAAGAACAATAAGTATGTAAAGAAAGTGAAAAACCAAGCAAACATGGATGTTGAGATAATTTGCCTAGAAGAAGCAATTGCGCTTGCACAACGCGACAGTAAATATTGGCTACTCCTTGCGCATATGTATGGAAAGAGTATTTTTGATCCAGAAGGAGCAAAGCTGATGAGAGCCGCGTACTTTTTCTGCAGACATATCGATGACGTTCTTGATGGAGACAGAAAAATAACAGAAGACCCAAAAGGATATGTAGAAGAAATAAAAGACGCAATGAAAGGAGGAAAATCAAAAAACAAAATAATAGAATTATACAAATATGCAATAAAAGGAATAGAGAAAAGAAAGAGAGGAGGAGACAACCCTGAAAATGAGTTTGAAAGAGTAACAGATGCAATGTTATTTGATTATGAAAGAAGTCAACGCACACAGTTCCTTTCAAGAGAAAGAATTGAGCAATATTACGACGATACATTTACGCCAGTAGTAAATATCTCATTAATGATTGCAAGAGCGAGTGTTCGAGGTGATGAAATTCCTGAGATAGTATATAGTATGGGACATTTATATTCTATAAGAGATATGGAAAGAGACATTAGCGAAGGAATTGTAAATATACCGTATGAAGAAATAAGTGCTGGAAGATTTGATGTGAGAAGAATCATTTCTTATGAGAGAGTAAGAAGAAACCAGAACGTGAGACACTGGATGGATGAAGAAGTAAGAACATATGGGCAAGAAATAAATAAGTGGAAAAAAGAAGCAGGAGAAGAGATGGATATAGGAACAAGAAGAGTGTGTCATCCTTTAATAAGAGGAATGGAATCCTTTTGTAAAAAATACTGGAAAGAAAGCACATATAAATAAGAAAAACAAGAATAAGGAGATGAGCAGAAAAAGCAAAGGTATTTCTTATGAACGAGAGCTGATCCATCTATTCTGGGGAACAAAAGAGTGGGCAGCAGTGCGAGTAGCTGGCTCAGGAAATACACAATATCCTTCTGCGGACATTCTTGCGGGCAATGCGTTAAGAAAGTTAGTTATTGAATGTAAAAGCGTCAAAAATGAGTCTGTATACATACCAAAAGAAGACGTCGAACAACTCCAAACATTCGCAAAATTATTTGGCGCAGAACCATGGATTGCGGTCCGTTTCGCAAAAACTGCGTGGCATTTCATGAGCATGGAAAATTTAGAATTAACAGAACGATGCGCGGTAATTACCACAGAGAATATTAAACTCAAAGGATTACTGTTCAACGAAGTGATAGGAAAGTTCGAGTAAAAAACAAGAACAGAAAAAATAGGAAGCACTAAATAATCTTCTTCTCAAGTAACACAGGCAAAATCTTATTGCGAATAATAGGAGAAAGAATAGTGGGATCATCGCCTTTTCCAAACCAGCGCTGTTCTTCAATTTCAGAAGAAATATGAGGAGCACCAATAATAGTGCCTAAGTAGAGATTGATGCAAACAACAGTATTAAGCTCATTTGCTGCAACATCTTCAAAGGATCCAAAGAAAGAAATACTCTTAGGAACTACTGTGCATTTGTGTTCTTCTTTAATTTCACGAATAAGGCACGCTTCAACAGACTCTCCTTGTTCAGGTTTGCCGCCAGGCATTAAAAATAATGTGGTTCCTTTTTTTCGGTTAATGAGAAATTTGTGATCGCGGACGATGACTAACCCATATTTCATTATTTTTTTCATAAATAACCGATGCCTAAGCACAATTATAAATTATTGCATCCAATTATACTTCTTCTTCACATCTTTCAAAAACACAGAAGGAGATTGCACACCAAGCTCTGTAATAAACGCCTTCACATCAGGCAGGATAATTGCTTCAAATGCAGGATCTTCAACAACAACCCCGCGAGGAGCATCCTGCCAAATCTCGTAAGGTGGTCGCATTTCAACCACTTCCTTATGCCGTTTGCTTGCGTGGCTGTCAAATTTCCATGCATCCGAACAAATATAAAGAGGAATTTTCCGTGCAGTTAATAATTCAGCAAAAATACCTGAACCAATTTTATTGTACACTGCGTACGAAGTAATCGCGTCGCTTCCAAAAAGCGCGAGGTGTGCTTCTTTCATTGCAATCCCTGCTGCGCTATCCACAAAATATTTGACAGGAATACCTGCTGCAACAAGCTCTGTTGCAGTTTTTCTTCCCTGAAAAAGAGGTCGTGTTTCTGTGTTATGAACAGTAAATTTTTTCCCTTGTTTTTTTGCAGCAAGAAGTATAGCAACAACAGTGGAAGAATGACAATGTGTATACACAATACTCTTGTGTCGAATCTTTGCGGCACCAAGTTGTGCTATTTTCTGTTTTGAGGTATCGAAAAAGAGAATAACCTCATTGATACGCTGCGTAAGCATTTGAAATAAAGAATGGTGTTCATCGTAAGAATAAATGTTATGAAAAACATAAGCGAGTGCGTTTCGCAGACAAGGCTCTGTTGGTCGTGCAGCAATAAGTTGATCACGAGCATGATAAAGCTCTGCAAGAACTGCTTCATGAGTGACTGCGTGAGACTCTTTTAAAACAAGAAGTAATGAACGTACTCCTTCGCGAGCTACCCCTTCTGCTCCTTGAATCCGCAATGTTTTAATGTCCTTAACTACTTGAGTAAATTTCATAGTGACCGCCTGAGCAAAGTAAAATAAATAAAAAGAGTAAAAAGAAGCAAACTATTTTTTCTTTTTGGATTTTTTTCCTACTTTGATGCCAAGCTTTTTCTCAATAACCGCTTCTTGGTGTTCAACGAGCAATGCGCCGTTCGAGAAGAACAAGAATGCGCAAACTGTAGACAATTGCTGCAAGCGTTCCAACAATAATAGCAAGGATAATGACTTCTAAAGATACTGCTTCTGTTGCCATAACGATAAACACCTCTTTCTAAAACCCGCTTAATATTTGTTTTTATATATAGTGGTATATAAAAAGCTTTCTTTTTACTCAACAAAGGTAACGAAAAAGGAGAAAAAAGAGAAAGTCTTCTTTTTGTAGCCCCTCACCCCATCATTTCTTATGGAAATACTATTTCTAAAAAAGAAAGTGGAATAAAAAAGAAAGAAGAGAAAGAAGGAAGGAAAAGAAGAAAAAGGAGTAATTGTGGTTTTGTCGACGAAAAAAAAGAAATAAATAAGAAAGAAATTAAAAATAAAAAGTGCTAAACAAAATAAAAAACAAAGAAAATTTTGATAATAGAGTTACGTTCATTATTTTTGTTTTCCATGAGAAATCAAGGATAATATAATAATATAATTAATTTCTATATAGAAAATAATAATAATATAATAGAATAATAAATAATAAAATCAATAGATGATAAAATTAATAATATAATAAACAATAAAATAAAATCAATAAATATAAAATTAATAATAAATAACAATAAAAATATAATAAAATAAATAGAATAATAAATAATAAAATCAATAGATGATAAAATTAATAATATAATAAATAATAAAATAAAATCAATAAATATAAAATTAATAATAAATAACAATAAAAATATAATAAAATAAATAGATAATGAAATTAATAATGAAAAAAGAATTATAGTGAAATTGTTAAATAATAGAAGTAAAACAATAAAATAATATTAACTATAAATTAAGAGTAACAAAAAAGGCAAAATGAATTAGATTATTTTTTGTTTGTTGTACTTTACTATTCTTTCATAATTTGTATAATGCTTCTTCGTACGTCTATCTTGTATATCTACACCACGTATCTATTTCATATATTTAATATTATCAACAAAACGCACCACCTCTAAACCGCGCCTTCTAAACAACACCTTCGAACCTCTCTAACTCCTCAACTTCCATCTCCAGTAGAAATCAAGGGGGGAGGGCCCATTACCTATTTTCCACGCTCTTGTTATCCTCGATAAGTTGTTGTGGAAAAGGGGTAAAAAAAATGAATTAAAAAACTATATAAACCTTGGTTTCCTATGGAATTATATGGAAGAAAAGGGGTTAAACAATATATTTGAGAAATTTTTAAGTCAGGTGTCTATTTTCAAAGATAAAAAAGTATTACAATCTTCTTATACACCAGATGCGTTGCTTCATAGGGATGAAGAAATCAATCAACTTGCAAAGATTCTTGCTCCCGCGCTGCGCATGGAACGACCATCGAATGTTTTTCTTTATGGAAAAACAGGAACTGGGAAAACAGTCACTGCGATATATACTGCGGCAGAAATAAGAAGACTCTCAGAGGAGCGAAACATTCCTTTAAAGACAGTATATATTAATTGTAAGTTGAGTCGAATTGCGGATACAGAATATAGGGTTATTGCGCAGCTTGCGAGAGAGTTCAATAAAGATATTCCGGCAACAGGACTTCCGACAGATGAAGTGTATAAAATATTTTTTAGTGCAGTGGATGACAAAGAACAGCTCATCATGTTGATTTTAGATGAAATAGATCAGTTAATAAAAAAAGTAGGAGATGAAATTATCTATAACCTAACGAGAATTAATACAAATCTCAAAAAAAGCCAGCTGTGTATTATTGGAATTTCTAATGATCTTGTTTTTACAGATCATTTGGATCCACGGGTAAAATCTTCTTTGAGTGAGGAAGAAGTAATTTTTGCGCCATATAATGCGCTTCAGCTTCAAGATATTTTACGGAGAAGGGCAACGCACGCATTTAAAGAAAATATTATTGAATCAGGGGTTTTGGAAAAATGTGCAGCGTATGCGGCACGAGAACACGGGGATGCGAGAAGAGCTCTTGAGTTGCTTCGTGTTGCGGGAGAAATTGCGGAGAGAAATGGAGAACAGACAGTAAAGATAGCGCACATAGACAATGCAGAAGAAAAAATTGAAAGAGATAGAGTTATTGATATTGTCAAAACGCAGCCGCGGCAGCAGCAGACCACACTCTATGCGATTTTTTCCTTGTATAATGAGAAGAATGCTATTATTTATACAGGGGATGTGTATGATGTCTACAAAACATTGTGTGTGAAAGTAGGTTTATATCCATTAACGCAAAGAAGAGTTTCTGATATTATTGCGGAGTTGGATATGCTTGGAATTATAAACGCGAAAGTTGTTTCAAAAGGAAGATTTGGAAGAACGCGCGAGATTTCTGTTGCTATTCCGCAAACAATTAAGCCAAAAATAATGACTATACTTCAGCAGAGTTTAAATGTGGAGTAGCGCATTTAGTGTAGTGTGAAGAAAATGACGACAAAAAAAGAGCTTGTGCAATTACTTCTTGCGAAAAAAATTCTTGTGACAGGAAAGCTCATGGCAATGATAAAAGAACAGAGTGACCAAAAAACAGAAAAATTATATGCAGACATACAAAATAAAGATGATGACAATATAAGGAAAATGATCTTCTCTTATTTACAACAAGAAAAACAAAAAGAACAAAGAACTACTTCCGCAGAAAAAGAAAATAACACGAACTCGCCGCCCGCTGGTACCCCAATCGCAGCAAGCTGCGGGGTATTTCCAGCTCGCAATACGGCGAGTTCGCGGGATTACGAAATTGGGTCACAGCAAGCTGTGGGGTATTCGACCCAATTTCGAAATAAAGAAGCAGACGTAGAAGCAACCACTCTCAACCAAGAAAAAAGTGAAGTACTCCTGGATGCCAAAAATGAGGAAGAAACAAAAGAAGGAATAGTCACAATTGTTTCAAGCTTTACCGCAAAGGAAGTAAATAAAGAGATTCAGGATTTTGTCTCTTATTTTAATGAACGATACAAAACACTTGAGCGGCTGTTGCGTGGAAGGCAGGAATTAGATAATGTCACTGTCGTCAAGCGCGCGTTGCAGAAAGAAGAGAGGGAGCCAGTAGCAGTCATTGGTCTTGTTAAAAAAATTGAAGAAACTAAAAATAAGAATATTATTATTGCATTAGAAGACAGCACAGGAGAAATAAAAGCGCTCATTTCAAAGAGTAAAAAAGAACTTTATGAAGGGGGAAAATCATTAGTGCTTGACGAAGTGATTGGAGTGGTAGGAGTTGCAGGAAAAGGAATTATTTTTGTCGAAAAAATAATCTGGCCAGAAGTTCCTGTCTATAATGAGTTAAAAAAATCACCTATAGAAGAGTATGCTATTTTTCTGTCTGATATTCATGTAGGGTCAAAACAATTTCTTACTGCGGCGTTTGAAAAATTCCTGAAGTGGATCAACGGCGAGATGGGTGATGAAAAGCAACGTGCGTTAGTAAATAAGATAAAATATATCTTTATTGTAGGAGATATTGTTGATGGAGTTGGAATTTATCCTGGGCAAGAAAATGATTTAGAGATAACTAATATTTATAATCAATATGCAGCATGTGGCACATTGCTTGCGCAAATTCCAAAACACATGAAAATAATTATGTGTCCTGGCAATCACGATGCAATGCGCTTGGCAGAGCCGCAGCTTCCGCTGTACGAAGATATGGCAAAACCATTGTATGATCTTCCGAACGCAGTGATGGTGAGTAACCCTGCACTAGTTAATGTAGGAAAGACAGAAGGATTTCCAGGGATTACTGTGCTGATGTATCATGGGTACAGTTTTGATTATTATATTGCGAATGTGGATGAAATTAGGAATAATGGGGGGTATGATAGGGCGGATCTCGTGATGAAATATCTGCTACAGCGCCGCCATCTTGCGCCGACCCACGCGTCGTGTATGTATATTCCTTTTAGAGATTCTGATCCTATGGTGATTGGAAAAATTCCAGATATCTTTGCGACAGGTCATCTGCATAAAACATCTGTTTCAAATTATAGAAATATTACATTGATTTGTGGAAGTTGTTGGCAGGGGAAAACAGCGTTTCAGGAAAAAATGGGGCACAATCCAGAACCTGCGCGAGTTCCACTAGTGAATTTACAAACAAGAGAAGTAAAAATCCTTAGGTTTATGGAGTAAGTACTATGACAGCAACATCAGAGCGCATGCAAAAATATTTTGAAAGTATTGAAAAAGAAGTTCTTTATGAGTATGATAAAGCGAAAGCTGCGAAAGAAATGGGGTTTGATGCTGATGACAGAGTAGACATAAAACTTGCAAAAAATATGGCAGAGCGGGTAGAAGGACTCATCAGCGTTGTTGCGCAGCAGCTCGTAGGTTCAGGAGTCACAGAGCGAATTATCGAGCTGGAAAAAGAGTATGAACCAATGGACTGGCGTGTTGCGCTCAAAATTGCGCTGGAAGTAGCGAGCGAAAAATTCTGCAAGTTCAAAGATAAGAAAGAAGCGATGGAAGTAGGAATAAGAACAGGTTTTGCGTATCAGACAGCAGGAATTGTTGCAGCACCGCTCGAGGGTTTTACAGGATTAAAAATACGACAGACATATGATGGGAAAGAATACTTTGTTCCTTGTTATGCAGGACCAATTCGTGGTGCAGGAGGAACAGCAGCGGCATTCTCATTGCTCTTGACAGATTATATTCGTGTGCAGATGGGTTATGCAAAGTATGATCCTTCAGAAAAAGAAATAAATAGATACAAAGGAGAGATCTATGATTATCATGAGCGAGTCACCAACCTCCAATATCTTCCTTCTCTGGAAGAACTTGATTTCTTAATGCGTCATTTACCAGTGCAAGTAGATGGGGAGCCAACAGAAACAAAAGATGTTTCTAATTACAAAGATACACCAAGAGTAGAAACAAATAAAATTCGTGGAGGAATTTGTCTTGTTCTCGCAGAAGGACTCTCACAGAAAGCGCCAAAACTCTGGAAGCGTCTCGAAGAATGGGGGAAAGATTTTGGAATGGATTGGGATTTTCTGGGAGAATTTCTCAAGTTGCAGAAAGACATTAAGGCAAAAAAGAAACCTTCGGGAGGAGAACAAAAAAAAGAAAAACTTTCTCCAAACTATACATTTATTGCAGATATGGTTGCAGGTCGTCCTGTCTTGACATTTCCTATGGCGAAAGGAGGATTCCGTTTGCGGTATGGAAGAGCGAGAACATCAGGGTTTTCTGCAGCAGCAATAAATCCTGCAACAATGCTTGTGCTTGACAAGTTCGTTGCGATTGGAACACAGTTAAAAGTAGAACGTCCAGGAAAAGCAGCAGCAATCACAGCATGTGATATGGTCCATGGGCCAGTAGTGTTACTTGAAGAGGGGTCTGTGCGAATTATAGAAACAATAGAAGAAGCAAAAGCATGCAAGGACAAAGTAAAACAAATTATCTATATAGGAGATATCTTATTTAATTATGGAGATTTTTCAGAAAATGGTCATGTGCTCGTTCCTTGTGGATACAATGAAGATTGGTATGTGCAACAGTTGCGAAGAGAAATGAAGAAGCAGCAGGAAGATCTTTCAGAAGAAATGCGAAATCATATCAGAGATCCAAAGCAGCAGAAAACATGCAAAGATATGATTGCGCTCAGTAAAAAGTATAATGTGCCGCTGCATCCTCGCTATACATATTATTGGACGCAAATAACGCAGGAGCAGTTTGAAGAGCTTGTGCATGCATTGCCAGAGATGAAAATGCTGGAAGAAAAAGTGACAATAAAAAACACCCCCTCTATAAAACAGACAATCGAGCTTCTTGGGATTCCTCATATTCTTGTAAATAATGAATTTATTGTGATAGAAAAAGATGACGCAGCTGCATTTTTATTTTCATTGGGAATAGAAAAGTATGAAGACATTGAAAAGACGCAAAAAGCGTATGACAAAGCAAAAACAGTGCTCGAAAATATTAACTTCTTTGCAAAAATAGAAATGAAAGATAAAGCAGGAACAACTATTGGTGCGCGAATGGGCCGCCCTGAAAAAGCAAAGATCAGGGAGTTAACAGGATCTCCGCATGGATTATTCCCTATAGGCAGTGAAGGAGGCAGGTTACGATCATTTCAGGCTGCCTTGGAAGCAAAAAAAGTAACAGCAGATTTTCCAGTATTTGTCTGTTCTTCTTGTGAGAAAGAGAGTGTTCATGGGTTTTGTTATGCATGTAACAAAAAAGCAAAACAATTTTTCTTTTGTCAGCTCTGTGGAAAAATTCCTGAGCCAATCTGCAAGGTTCATGGAAAAGCAAAACAGTATAAAAAAATAGAGCTGCCTATCGAACCAGAATTTTCAACTGCAGTAAAATATATGCAGTTGGAGAGTGTCCCTTCGTTGATCAAAGGAATTAAAGGAACAAGCAACGAAGATCACGTTGTTGAATATATAGGAAAAGCAATTCTGCGTGCAAAGCACGATGTCTATGTCAATAAGGACGGCACAATCCGTTATGACATGAGTGAATTACCTCTTACTCATTTTAAACCAGCAGAAGTAGGCACTTCTGTGGAGAAACTTCTAGAAATGGGCTATGAAAAAGATATTGATGGAAAGCTGTTGGAAAATCCTGAGCAAGTGCTTGAACTATATCCGCAGGATGTTGTTCTTCCTGCAGCAACAGATGCGCTTAATGAACCAGCGGATGCAGTATTATTTAGAACTGCGCAGTTCATTGATGATTTACTAGTGCGAGTCTATAAGCAGAAGCCATTTTACAAACTCAGCAAAAAAAGTGATCTTGTAGGTCATTTAACCATCTGTCTTGCGCCGCATATTTCTGCAGGGATGGTGGGGAGAATTGTTGGCTTCTCTAAGACGCAAGGATTCTTTGCGCATCCCCTGTTTCACGCTGCGCTGAGAAGAGACTGCGACGGCGATGAAGCAAGCGTCAGTCTGCTGTTAGATGGTCTTCTCAATTTTTCAAGAAGATATCTTCCTGCAAGAATTGGCGCACGAACAATGGACGCGCCACTCGTGCTTACCTCTCGCCTAATTCCAACAGAAGTAGATGATCAGGCGTTGGGGCTTGATGTGATGTTTGAATATCCTATTGAGTTGTATGAAGCAGCAGAAGAGTATCAAAGTGCAAAAGCAGTCAAAGTAGAGCAAATAAAAAATAGAGTGAACACGCCGCTGCAATATGAAGGAGTGGGATTCACGCATGGCACAACAAGTATCAACATTGGAATAAGTTGTTCTGCGTATAAGGAGCTTCCTTCAATGGAAGATAAAGTAAATGGTCAGATGCAGCTCGCGGTGAAAATCCGTGCAGTGAGTGAGCGAGATGTTGCACGATTAGTTATTGAAAAGCATTTCTTGAAAGACACCAAAGGCAATCTGAGGAAGTTTTCTCAGCAAGGATTTCGTTGTGTGAAGTGTAATGAGTCTTATCGCCGTCCACCATTATTAGGAAAGTGCCTAAAGTGCAGTGGGAAAATTATTTTCACAATTTCAGAAGGTTCAGTGATTAAGTATCTTGCGTTAAGTATCAAGCTCGCAGAAACCTATGATGTTTCTCCGTATCTCAAGCAAACGTTGGATTTGTTGCAGCGTAGAGTTGATGCAGAGTTTGGTAAAGACAAGGAAACCCAAGAAGCGTTGGGGAAATGGTTTGGGTGAAAGGATCGCAAGAATAACTTACTATCCCTTAAACTCGCTAAGGTTCTCCATTACTCGCTTAGCAAAGTCCTATAATACAATTCATCTATTTATTATAAAATAAGAAAGAGATAAATTGTGATCAAACAAAAGGCGAATAAACAGGAGTAAGGCGATTAAGAAAAAGTGATTAAATCATATCTTCGCATTGACACTCTGTCGTGCACCACATGCCATGCATTTCATGAAAACAAAAGCGCCTTCTTTGATTAGTTTAGTGTCTGGTTTTTTACATTCTTTGCACAAAACAAATTCTTCAACGTACTGTTCAATTTTTTCATTAATTCGGGAAGCAGCAATCTTTGTTCCCATAATGACTCCATTTTTTTTCAACTCACCTGGAGCTGCAAGTTCTTTGAGAATATATTTGAGAATGTGTTGTGGTTTTCTTCCAAGTGTATCTGCAATCTGATGAAAATTACTAATAATTGTTCTGTTTCCTTGAAGATGCCCGCGAACTTTTGGAACAGTAAATCGCTCTTCTTTCACAACTGTTTCAGGAAGCACTTTATACGCTTTTTCAACTAATTTTTCATATCCTTCAACCATACACTAAGAAAAGAGGGTTTGTTTTTAAACATTTCGAATTCAAGGAATGTTCTAGCTGTAGTGAGCAGTTGCACTAACAATAATCCACTTGTAATCTGTTTCATCAGGGACCATTGCAGCAAAATAGAGTTTCAATGCGCCATCTTCAAGCAAAATAAATTTAGGGTCATTTAATGAACGAACTTCTAAATCTGAATAATCTGTATAATCTAAAATTTCTCCTCCTTCTGCAAATGTTCTTCCTCCATCAGTGCTTATGAAAAGATATAATGTTCCTGTTTTTCCTAAAGGAGGTTTGGGTCCAGGTTTTTGATGCATAGTAATAAGTAAAATTGTTCCATCTTCTAATACAATTGCATGTGGATCAGCAAAACTTAGCGGGATTCCATCACTGTTTTTTATTTCAAGAACATCGTCGTCTTCAAAAACAAAATCTTCTCCATTGTTCTCTGGTTCAGAATATGCTCTTCGAACATAAATAATTTCATTCCCATTTTCATCTATAACATCACTGTTATACAAAAGAACAACCCCTCCTTCTGCATCAACAAAAAAAGTTCTTACTCCCATCCGTCCTTGATCATATTCATTTAAATTATATCGTGTTCCTGCATCTTGATAAAAAGAAAGACCATCTGAAGAGCTTTCACTCACAACATATCCTTCATTATTTTCCCTGTATCTTTTATATGTTCCATCAGCAAGTTGAATAAATGGTCCACGAGATTCTTCTGAAGTAAATCTCCTTCCTTCTGAAAATTCTAAGCCATCCTCTGTTGTTGCGAGATATCCCCTTTCGCTAGGAGCATTTTTTAACTCTTTTGTCTGATACTCATATCCTAAACTTAGAATCCCATCTGTGTAACCCATAATTAAAGGATTTGAGGCATAATCTATTCTAAACTCAGGATCTGGGCTAAATTGATATTTTTTTGCAAGTTGTTCTCCTCTTTCTTTTAATGTTTGATAAATAAGATCTTCTGCAGATCCAGATTGTGAGTCAACTATTTTATTATCTGTAATTTTTATTTGTTTTTCAATCTCTTGGTTGGAACAACCAAAAAGTATAATTATAATCAAAAAAAAAGGAGTTAAACTTTTCATAATTTGAAAATAAAATAAGATCATTTAAACTTTTCGCTTTATTTTTTAATCCAAAAAAATGTGAACCTTTAAATACTTGGAGCAATAAAAAAGAACAATGGTTCTGGAATCATTAGTAACCCCATTGACTGCAGAAGAGCGGCCATGGCAGATGTTTTTTCTTGGCATTTTATTCTCATTGGTGGGTATAGGCTTCAGTGTCTGGGTGTTTGAAGGACAATCCTCATTAGTCATGGTTTTTCTCATAGTCATGGCATCCATCCCTATTGTTTTCAATACCATGCGATTGGAAGAAAGAAAAGATGAAATGGACTATTCAGAAACGTATTTGTTAAAAGAGCACGCAAAAGCACTCTCTTTGTTCATGTTCTTGTTTGCGGGGATTGTCGTTGCAAGTGCTGCGGTGTATGTGTTTGCTCCGGAAGAAAATTTAGATGCCTTGTTTAATGTGCAGACACAGGCAATTATGGATGTAAACAGCAGAGTATCTGGAAGTGTCATAAATCCTGATGCGCTTCCATTAATATTCTTGAATAATCTCAAAGTCCTCATCTTTTGCATCTTGTTTGCGTTTGTGTATGGTGTCGGTGCAATTTTCATTTTAGTGTGGAATGCAACAGTTATTGGTGTGGCGCTGGGGGATTTCATCCGTTCGCAGCTAGGTTCAGTTGCTTCTGTGTTTGGCTACTTGAGCACTGCGCATTATTTCCAAGTTATTTCTTTGGGGGTTCTGCGCTATGCAACACATGGAGTCTTAGAAATTCTTGCGTATTTCATTGCAGGGCTTGCGGGAGGGATAATCTCCATTTCTGTCGTTCGCCATAATTTCGGAACACCAAAGTTTGATCGCGTTTTGTTAGACTCAGCAGGATTAATGATTATGTCTTTAGTCGTGCTGTTTGTTGCCGCAGTAGTGGAAGTCTATGTAACGCCGTTGTTCTTTATTTAATCAAGCAACTTAACTCGTCCTGGACGTATCTCGAAAATTTCTCCTGTTTCAAGAAGGTGATGAATGAGCTTTTCGCTGTCAGAACCAAGCAGTTCAATAATGTGTTCAATCCCTGCGCCATCTCCTATATCAAGTTCCTTAATCTTGGAAATGACATCATCAAAAGGAGTATGTGGTGTACTGTCATCAGCATCAATGGGGATTTCATCAACAGCTTCAGCAGAGATGATTTCTTCTGATGCAAGTTCAGTAGTAGGAACAGAGTGTCCCGGAAGTACATGTTCCTCATGCGCTTCAAGAAATTGAAGTGCAAGCTTGTGAAAGGTCACAAATTGCTTGTTGGTTATTTTCTTAACAATTTCTGGGATAAGGTATTGCTGTTCGTTAAATGCGCGAACTTTTCCAATAACGCGGACAATGTCGCCAAGATTAAATGGAGAAAAGAGCGTAGGGTTGTCAAAGCTTCTGCAGGTAATTTTCCCAGAACCGTCGTCAAGTGTTGCTTCATTCCCTTCTCCAAATCCAACGATTACTGCAATGATATGAACCCTGCTCATTTCTTTTCCAGATGCAGTGCGCAGAAAGCTTGGCTGCATATGCGCTTCTGCTTTGATAAAATTACCGTTAAGAAGCGTGCTTATTGTGGTAAGGTATGCAGTTTGTCGTTCAATTGTTGTTGCCATGCTTTCACGTCGTTACTAATTTATTAGTCAACCAAGTCTTGATATAAATCCTTTTCGCGGTTCAAAAATATCTCCGCTTCTTTTGAGTTTTTCTATAGATTCATTGACTTTCTCATCGTTGAGTCCTTTTTCTTGTGCTACTTTAATAATTTCTTCAATAGGAATTTGTTTTGTGTTTAGTTTTTGTTCAAGTTCTCCAATAATTTCACGAATACCAACGATTTTTGCGCGTTCTGAAGTAGTAATCCCTGTGCTGATTCTGTCAATATCAATTTTCCCTGTTTCAGGATCAAGCCCAATCTGTTCAAGGCAATAGTGAAGCAGGTTGATTGCGTTTCGCGCGTCTTTTCTGGTGATGGTGGAGGAAAGCCGGACTTTTGCGCATGCCTCTGAAAGTCGAACAAGTGCTTCAAGTTGTCGTGCAGAGATAGGGATTGCTTTAAGACCTTTGTCATCTGAAGAGCCAGAAGAACGCATTTTCACATAATATTCTTTGATTTCTTCAAGTGCCTGGTCAGTAAGTCGCGGAACAACTTTTTGACGTGCGTAAATAAGATATTTTCGAAGAAGCTCTGTTTCAATTTCAACATTCTCTGTCTCATGTTTTTTGTGCATCGTGAGAATAAAATGCGCAAGTTCTTCATCTTTTTCTTTGTCAGGAAGATCTTTGATGCTAAAGATAAGATCAAATCGGTTGATGAGTGCAGGAGGCATGTTAATCTGTTTTGCAATAGGCTCGTAGGGATCAAAGCGTCCAAGTTTCGGGTTTGCTGCAGCAAGAACAGTGGTTTCACAGCGCAGCGTTGCTTGAATGTTTGCTTTGGAGATAGAAATGGTATTATGAAGAATCATGTTTTGAGAGACAAAAGTGTGGTGAGGTTCAACAGTGATATCGTAGCTCCATTCTTGATTATGGTTATGAATGGTGCGAACGTTTCGTACGCTTTCAAAACCAATTTCTCCGAATGCAAGTTTCTTCAAAAAAGAAACTTTTTCTACATCTTCATCTCTTGTCTTTTTTTCAAGTAAAACAACAATCTTTTGGAGGTGTCTTCTTGAAATATTTCTTTTTCGTTTAAGGTAATCATGTTTCATCGTTGCGAGAGTATTTCTCCCTACTAATGTGATATTGTGCTTTTCTAAAAGAGTAATAATTTCTTCTTGTATATTTGGGATTAGATCTTTAACAGTTCGTATAATTTCTCTATTGTTTGATGAAACATAGTCCTCAATTACACTATTCTTCCGTTTTGTAATGAATCCAATGCTATGATAAAACCTAAATATATTTTCATACCCTGTAATGAGGACTTTCCATACTTTTTTATGTTCAATAAGATTACTTCGTACTTTAAATCGTAATAATAAATCTTGAATTTGTTCACAAAGTATTTTGCTTGTTGAGGTATAGCCAATTCGAATTGTTCTTTGTTTTTTTGTTGCATGGCCATCTCCTTCAAACATACAGGAAAGCATTGTCGCAATGTCCTCTTTTCGCCCTTTCATACAAAGCGCAGGAATTTCTTTTTCCCTTGAGTGACGAAGTGCTTCAGGCGTAGTTTTTTCTAAAAATACAAATAACTCTCGAGAAACATACCTTGTCATCCAGCAGCTCTCCCCTTTTTTAGTTGTTTTCTGAATATAGGGGTGAATCTTGAACACATCATAAACAGCAGCATTAAAATCTTTTATAAGGGAGAAATCATTGTTGGTGAAGTTAATTCCTATAGGTTTACCTCTATTTACTTCTTTAGACCCTTCTGCAAGAAGATAACCAATCATTTTGTAGAAATTTTTGTCATTGTGCATAGGAACAGCAATGTGTTGTGTTGCTCGTGCATTATAGAATTCATTCTCTTGAACATTGAAGAGTTGCTCTTCTCCTAAAATAGGAATGTTTAGGGGAATAGGAAGCCAATCAGTTTGAGTAATATCCTTTGCTTCTTTAGTAATGATTTTGCCTTGTTCTATACAAAAGACTGGATGTTCAGGGGTGACAATAATTTTTCTGCCATTCATAAGGTTAATCTCAATGAAAGAAGCTGGTGCAAGGTGTTTGCTTACTCTGTCTATTGAAGTTTCCATAATCTTTTCCCAATCTGTAGTCAGCATTTTTTTATCAAACGCGCTGAGTTTAAGGATAAAACAATCTTTTCCCTTGACAACTTTTTCAGGATGTTTCTGGAAGAGGGATTCAATGTACTCCCCTATCTTCATCTCGCTGCCATCTGCAAATTGGAAAAGAGTGTCGTAGTGGAAACTCTGCTGTTCCATTCCTTCATGCATTGCGCTTCTATCTTCGTCAGTCATTTTATCCATCTCATCGATCATAAGAATTCCTTTGTTTGCAAGAACCATTGCTCCTGCTTCTAAACTCCAACCCTGAAGAAATTCATCTTTGACAACAGCAGCAGTAAGTCCGGCGCCGCTGACTCCTTTTCCAGAAACAAACCGTGCTTTTGGTGCGACAACTGCTGCGCGCTTCAACAATTGGGAGTTATGAACATAAATAGAGTTTGCAATGAAGTTATGGGTTTCCGCAACCTCAAGATCATAAATGTAAGGTTCATTTGTGTGATAAGGTTCAATAGATACTATTTGATCCCAGAAGATGTTTGAAGTAGAAAGAAGTGCAAGATTGTTCAGTTGTTTGAGAAGAATTTCATCATCAAGAAGAGTAAACACTTTCTGTTTCAATGTTGTGTAATCAAATGCTTCCTGTTGTTGCATTTTATTCGTTTCGTAGTGTGAAACAAGAGTTTGGGAACAGCCAAGGATACTGCTCATCTCTTCTTGACTTGCGTTATAGAGTTCTCTGTTAGAAAAGACAGAAATATCATCAGCTTTTTGTAAAACAAGAAGCAGTTCGCAAACTCTAATTTGAAGACCAGCGACTATTCTTTGAAGAGATGTTCGTGATGGATTTCTGTCTCCTCTCTCAAAATGCTGATACGTGCTTCGTGGAATATTCATTTGAAATTGTGTCATCCGTAGTTTTGCACGAACTGTTTTGAGAACTGAAGAAAGCTGAGGAATGACATCAACGTTTGTATTTTCCTCTAAACTCCTTATTTTTTCCAAAGCTTCATTCTTTCTCATTGATAAAAAACCTATCTCTTTGCCAAAGATTCGTGCATTTGTTCCATAAATGAAAAGTTTCCAGTAGGTCCTCTTTGTTTTTTTTGCGGTGTTTGTCGCGCACTTTGTAACAGCAGCACAATGAGAGATAATGCCAAAGCGAAGAAGAAGGTGCTGAATTTGGTCAATCATCTCTTTGCTTGCGAGGGTTATTCCTACTCCTTTATTTTTTTCAACATAGCCATCACATTCAAAAAAAGCAGCTAAAAAAGAGGAAATAATTGGAAGAGGGGAGCGCATGATGAAGGAGGGGATTTTTTTATTGAAAGAAGTTGTAAAAATAGCAGGCTCAAGACTATAAAACGCTTTTAAGATATTTTTATTCATGAAATATATCTTTTTACAGCTCTTGTTCTTGTATTGTTTTGTCTTTTGTCCAAATAGTGTTTCAGAAAGGGAAGCAAAATCAGAAAGAAGAGCGTCATCAGTATTTGTAAACTCAATAACATATTTTCCTTTATCAGGTGCATAGACTGCGTATGATTCAGCGAGAACGTATGCAAAGAAACGCGCAACAGCAGGGGTAACAACAATAGTTTTTCCAGAGATAGAAAGTGTTTGTTCTTTGCAATCGAGAGAGATTTTGCGTGGAAGAGCAATCCAGTCCTGACGAGAAAGGTCTTTTGTTTTTGTTACTTGAACATATCCCGATGACGTAGTAAAAAGGGGATTTGTTTCAGTGCAAATCAGTTCTTTTCCTGTTTTTGTTTTTATTTTGTATAATGCAGTTGCTTTTCTCTTCCAAAGTCCAGTAATAGGATTATTGATTTCTAGTCCAAGCCCATTGAGACTTGGCACTGAATTTACCGTTCCTGAGTAAGTAGAGTATTCGTCAGATCCTTTAAAAGATTTTTCTACAAAATCTTTAATGCGACAATAAGTCCCGTCAGAAAGAACGATCTTACTGTCACCATGAATCGTTTTCCCCGATCCTGGATCACCAATCAATAAAATGTGAATATCCCCTCTGCTCATGACTCCATCATTTTTAAGTTTCTTAACTCCTCCGACAAATTGGAGAATAAGTGCTTCTTTGATTTTTTGATGACCATAAATCCCTGGCGCAAGTGCAGCAGCAAGTTTTTGTGCGATTTTTGGATCCTCAGAAAGCTTTTTGATTTGTTCTTCTTCTTCTGGTTTGATTTGAATGTTACTGTAGTCTTCTTCAAGAGGAATAATGTTATTTGCCTCAATAAGGAGATCATATTTTGTGGATTGTCCGCCGCTGCGAAGAATGATGGGAATTTCTTTCAATACCCCCACTATTTGGAGTGTTGTTCCAGGATTTGTCTTTTTATCAGACATCGGACTAACAAGATCTTGTTTGAGAAGAATGTTCATGCGTTTTGGCTGCGCGCCACCTTCAAGATCTTTTGTCGCTTCTTCAAGAACAATTCCCTGAACATCGATAAGTTCTTTGCTGAGAAGCCTGAATTTTCCTTTTCTTCCGCAGCCACATCTGCTCGGTTCTTTGAATTTGCTGTCTAGCTGGAGAACATTCATGACATTTCCACAGCTGGGGCATTCAAAGCGTGCAGAAGTAACTTGTGGTCGAACATCAGATTTCTGTCTGATCGTTCCTTCAATAACGAGAAGTTTGTTGAGATGTTCGCTTCTGATGTTTCGAACAAACATTTTATGTTGGTCAGGAAGATTCCTGAAGCGAATATGAAAGTTTTTTATTTCTTTAGGAAGGTCAAAGTTGGAAAGAGAAAGTTCGCAAGCCTTAGTCACTTCTTCTGGCTGTTCAAGGAGCAAATCCGCAAGTTCAGGGGAGTGTTTGCTGAGTATGGCAAAATCAATGTTAAAATGCGTCTCTCCAACGCGGACTGCTTCTAGGAGGTCTGCTAAGTAGTGAATCTCGAGAAATTCCTGAAATACCTTGATTTGTTCTGTTACTTCCATAGCGCTCCCAAGAAAAAGGGTTTTTCTGCCCATTTAATGTTTTGTGTTTAGGCGTTGACAAAATGTATAGTTTTTGGCAATTATAGTGAAGTTCTTCGCAAAGAGTTTCATATAATGGGTGTTTTGCGTAATTTTTTTGTCACCTTATTGCACAACTTTCTCGATGAGTTTTTGCTCTCCCATACAAAGCTCGAGCAAAAGAAAACTATGTTTTCCCCCTCTTCGAGAAAGCAGGGGATAAATCCGAAAATCTTAACATTGGCGGCTTCGTTAAATCTTCAAACAAAACAACCAAGAAATGCTTCGGACTATCCTCTAACGTTGATTTAATGGCTCGTTTCACTCGACTAAAATTTTTCAGAGTTAAATAAAACACTAAACAAAATAAGGGCAAAAATTATTTATGACGAATTAATCTATCAGCAAAACTAGCAACTTGGGAAAGTTCTTCACAAATTATATCTTTAACTTTACTTTGGATTGATGAAAAATATCTCTCATTGGTCGTTATTAAAGCGGAGACATTTTGAGGGTCATCTATTGGCTGTCCAATTCTGGAGAGTAAATAAACCTCTACATTTTCTACCTGTGGTAACTCTCTCACAATTCTTTCGGCAATTTCAAAAGCAAGAATGGAATAAATTTTTCCAGTATGACTCACTGGATTCTTACCAGCAATCGCTTCGAGTGTCATAGGTCTAAATGGAGTAATTAAACCGTTTGCTCTATTCCCTCTTCCTACACTACCATCATCACCCATTTCAGCACTTGTTCCACTTACAGTCAGATATATTGATCCTGCCTCTACACTGTCAGCATGATTTACTTTAACATAAACTTTCTTATCTGTTTGAGTTTGAGCAAATCCAGTCGCTTCTTTTTCCAGTGTTCTTTTAGCTTCAATATAATTCTCCAAACTTCCAATATAACGAGAAATTAACGCAACTGCTACTGTTAACTCAATTGCATCATTAGTCCTTAGACCCATAACTTTTATATCTTCTCCTGTCCATGGATATTTTGCTTTAAATGCAGGAGAATTCAAATATTCTTCAATCCCTAAAACTAATCTTTCTGTATCGGTTAATGGCGCATATCCTATTCCAAAACTAGTGTCATTAGCCAGAGGAACCCTAGATCGCTCTGTTACTTCATTCCAACTTGGCCAAATTTCGGTGATTGTAGATTCTACTACTACATCTGTATCAAGATTAAGATGAGGAACTGCTCTTCTCAGGTAATCACGTGCTGCTCTTTGGGCAATTTCTTCTATTGAAATTCCACCATAAGCACGACCACTTAATATTACTTTAATTGGCTTGGTAAAATGACCCCCACCAAATTCAACTTTCGTGGCTCCTCCACAGAGAAGTCCTTTATCTACATTATGATGTCTTATTTTTCCATACTTTACTGAATATTCCTGACTTAAATATAGGCTTACATTTTCCATAATTCCATCTATTAGCGTATCGGGATGACCTCTCCCTTTTCTTTCTACCATTTCTACAGGAAAATTCTGTACGAGATATTTCTTGGATTCCTCAATAATTATATTTTTCATTCTCTCTTTTCTCCTGACTCGTGAATGACCATAAATGACCTATTCCTTCCAAAATAGACATTAACTCGCAAAGTATTATCTTTTAGTACTTCAGTATAATGTAACATTCCTCTTTCTATTCTTTCATAATGCAAGCCCATTCTTACAGGCCCATCATCCTCTATGTAAAAATTCACAACGGCATCACAACCAAGCTCGGCTATTGTTTCGACTGCTTTTGAAGCTCTTGATGGACAAATTCTGGCATTGCAAGCATCACAATAACATAATTCAGCCTCCAAACCAACTTCATTAAAGATATAGCTTCCAGTGTTTCTCTGCGTTCCTTGTTTCAGAAGACCTCTAAAAGTACCTAATCTTTCGTGATACATTTCTATAAGTTTTACTCTATCTAATCCATGTTTAGAAGCAATCTTTTCATAATCTTCCGTCAGGTAATCATCTAAACATAAAGCAAGCAATGGTTCGACACCTTTTTCTTGTGCACAATTTGCCAATAAAAGCCCTATATTAAACATAAAATTGACTGTTCTGCAATAATATCTGGCAAAGTCTAATCTTGATATTCCTGAATCGCAATCCGTCGAAAAAGCTCTAAAGATTATAGCCTCATCTTGGCTAAGCTGCTGATGAGCTTCGATCTTATCTTTGGCAGTTTCATATATTCTTTTATACCTAATCAAATCCAATTGTCTGGGGAGAGACGGATTTGCTGCTTGAATTCCTAATTTAGTTCCAGAATTTATTCTATCTAAAACCGGTTCCAAGTCTGTAGCTCTGACTTCACATGCTCTTTTGAATTGGAAATCCTTATCCACCATAGCAGAAGTGTGTGTACTCAAAGTTTCTTCTAACTGTTGTGAAGAAAGAGAATCTAAAACAGCACCAAGTATCTGTGGAGAAAAAAGATACTTTAATTTTGCATTAGGACTTTCTTCTTCTACAGGACCTTGTTTTCCAAAGCAATAAACTCTTATCTTTCCATCTGCACAGAGTTCTCTTGATTTTAATACTGCTTCAGCTAACCCCATATTGCACCCCTTAGAGTATGATTCTCATCAAAATAAATTCCAGAACCGCTATTAACTACCAAAACAATCTCATTTTCAGGAACATTTATCTTTTTGGCAGCAGCAAATGCAACTGCCGCACTCGGTTCAGCTTTAATTCCACATTGCTGAAGAGCAAAATAAGTCGGCATAATTTCTGTTTCTTCTACAACGATAATCTCTCCGTATTCACCAATGGCTCTATTTATTTTTGGAAACAATTCTGAATAGGGTGTTACTAATTTATCTGCAATTGAATCTTCTTGTGTTCTACCCCCATACACACTCGCTTTAATTGTTGCTGCGATTAATCGTGGTACTTTCCTTCCAGTCTTACTAATGGTTTGGAAAAGATTCAAAGTTGAGTTTATTGCTTCCCCACCACCTAATGGCATGAAAACATAATCGGGACTACAAGCTAAGACCTCTTTAGCGAGTTGATTATAACTTAAATCGTAATTTTCAATATCAATACAGTCTCTTTCTGTTTCTCCAACTGTCTTAAGAACTATTTCTCTTATCTCTTCTCTTGAATAAATTCTATCACTTAAAGAAATTTCAACTAATTCTGAACAACCAGCCAATAATCTTTTAACTCTTTCATCTAATCTTTGGTCAATTATACTCATTACTTTAACTCCGTTCTCTCCATCCATGCCATTTAGCTGATTGTATTCTCGTGCAATATTTCCTAAACTATAGCCTGCTGTAGTATAAACGATTGAATATAAAACAGGATCTCTTTCTCCAAAATCATTAACCAATCTTGAACTACGATAATCTTTGAATGTTCCAGAAGAAAAACCATCCAGAGTTCGTACTTTACTGCAATCTTTAATTAATACATTCCGTTTCCTACAAAAATCATCAATTGTTCTACTTTTAACTATGGGTGCTGGTTCCAATATAATATTTTCTCGTACCATAAATTTTTCCACGTGTTAATTTAATTACCACTATATAGTTAAAATCATAAAGAGTATATTAAATGTTTTGGGAAAAATCGTGCAATAAATGGAAATACTTATAAATTAAACCACTTTTGTCAGTTAAAATGACTTATAAATTAGATTTAATAAACAGAAAAATTTTATATGAACTAGATAAAAATTGCCGAATTAGTGATAACCAGCTAGCCAAAAAAGTAAACTTATCACGTGAATCAATAAGAAACAGAATAAAGAAATTACAAAAAGAGGGCATAATTCAGGGATTTATTACCTCTATTAACCCTAGTAAATTTGGTTACATGTTTTTCAAGCTTTACTTCCAATTGGCTAATAATCCAAAAGAAAGAGAAAGATTTTATGAATACTTCAAGAAAATCCCTGGTCTTTATTGGTTTGGAGGTAATGATGGAGTCTGGGATTTTCATTCAACAATTTACGCAAGAAATGTTAAAGAATTTAATGATCTTAAGAACAAAATTTATACGGAATTTAGGGGTTTGATAATAAAAAGAGATGTTGGGATTCTAGTTAATGTTCGTCAATATACAAAAAGATACCTCCACGAGAAATTTAAAGAAATATCTGAACCAGCAATCTTTGCTGATGATATTATCGATAATAAGCTGGATGAGTTAGATCAAAAAATTTTAAATAACCTTGCTCAAAATGCCAGAATTGGTTTAGTCGAATTATCTAAAAAAATAAAATCTACAGTGGATATCGTGAGAAACAGAATTAGAAAAATGGAGGAGAAAAAAATCATTCTTCAATATCGTATTGCAGTTGACCATACGAAATTAGGTTATGATATGTTTAAAGCATTTATTTATTTTAATAATTTATCCGAACAGGATGAAAAAAGATTATTTGAATATGCAAAACAAAATAATAAAATCCTCTATCTAATACGACAACTATCCGCTTGGGATATTGAACTAGAGATTATGGCTGAAAGTTATGAGGAATTTAGCAGTCTTATGGACGAGATTAGATTAAAATTTGTGGATTCATTGAGAAACTACGAATTTGTATTAATGAGAGAAGATATTTGGGTCTTTGGTGAAAAAGACATTTTCTAAATTTTTACCCCCATTACGCGTAAACGGGGGAAAATCTTTGCTTTCAGGACTTCGTTAAATTCCAATGTTATGTCCAATTGAAAACAGGCAAATCTGTGGTAGGGGTACTGCTAAAAACCAAAACTATTTATATGGGTAAGTTACACCTTACTTTGGTGGTAATATGGAATACGCAATAGCAAAAGTAAGCACAAAGGGGCAAATAGTCATCCCTTCATCTTTAAGAGATGATGTAGAAACAGGAGATGAATTTCTCATGATAAAAGATGATGGAAGGTTTATACTAAAAAGTATGAAATCCCTTGCTTCAAATCTTCGAGAAGACCTTGCCTTTGCGGAAGAAGTAGAGAAAGCATGGCAAGAATATGACAATGGAAAATTTCAGAGAAAATCTAAAGAAGACTTTCTTAAGGAGTTACGTGCATGTTAGAAATAGAACATAGAGAAAATTTCCTTAAGAAAGTGAGCAAGATAAAGCACCGAGCCACTAAAGAACAAATCAAAAAACAAGTTGAGAAAATAATAGAAAACCCCGAAATAGGAAAACCGATGATGTATAGCAGAAAAGGAACTCGTGAATTATATGTGAAACCATATAGATTAGCATATGCATATTTCCAAGAAGAAGAAAAGATTGTCTTCATTGATTTATATCATAAAGACGAGCAGTAGCTTCCTACTCTCTCTTCTTATGCTTAAGAGAACTTTGTTCTTGAGAGCATTTGACCCCTTCGCAACTTCTCGGTTTAATGTTTTCACTTCGTTCAAACTTAAACCTCAATCCTAACGGACGACATAACAGCGGATAAAGAGTTCGGCAAATACTTCGTGTTTCACCACTACATTTATAGGATTAATCTTCTTTTATTTATTATATGAAGCGATTTACTGAACGCAAGACAGAAGAATACTATGACGCAGAGGATAAAATTTATTTATCATTTTGGGATGCGAAGGGAACGTGTCATTTTGGGCTTTTTACCGATGATGAAAGTCATATTTTGGCAGCTGAGAACTTAACTTATTTTATGATCAAAAATGCAAGTATTAACGCACATTCTATTGTTTTGGATGTTGGGTGCGGGGATGGTGAAGGAGATGTTCAAGTTGTAAGAAAAACAGGATGTAAGCTCGTTGGTATAGATGTAAGTGGTGTTCGTATAGCGCATGCAAAACAGAAGGCGAAACAGCAAAAACTGGACCATGTGCTCAAATTTTTCAAATCATCAGCAACAGACCTTAAATATAGGGATAATAGTTTCACTCATGTCATAAGTCAGTCGAGTATTTATCATGTTCATGATAAGATAAAAGCGTTGGGCGAGATATATAGAGTTTTGCAACACAAAGGCATTTTTGTATTTGATGATTTAATAAAGCCCCAAAAGCAAATAAGCAAAGATGCGCAAAAATGGGTGTATGAACGGCTTCTCTTTGATACTCCTTTTTCTTTTACGTCATATCAAACACAATTAAAAAAGACAGGTTTTGAAATTATTCAAGCGATGGACATATCACAACACATGAGTAAGACATATAAAAAATTAATAAAAATACTTCAAGATAAAATTGCTAACGGAGAAAACAGCAAATATCATGAGAGGTATGCGTATCTTATAAAAGCGTATCAAAAAACAATTGAAGCAACAAATAAAAAAGAAATAGGGTGGGCAATCTACGTTTGTAGAAAACCATAACGCATCGAACATTTTCATTTTGAGTCTTGCACCAAGACCTCATCCCAACTCCTTCAACAACAAAATGTTATTAAAATAGCGAAACTTTTATATAGTAACTCATAGTTTCTATGTGGTAACTTAATGTTACCATGACAACTTTAACTCAGAATGAACGAAAAATTGTGCTGATCCTATTTAAAGAGTACACTGTTTTTTACAATGCGAATTCAATAAGTAAAGTTTTGAATATCAGCCACGTTGGCGCCCAAAAGATATTGAAGAGACTTCTTCAGGAAAATCTAGTAATTAGTAAAACAATAGGGAAGTCCATAATTTACAAACTCAATTTTAATGATCAGTATGTCAGCCAGCTGGTCGCTTTTTTGCTCGCAGATGAAGCCAATAAATTCAAACGATGGAAAGAAGAGTTTAAAGAACTTTTTAAGAAAGAGAGAATAGTCCTGCTTTTTGGCTCCGCTGTTAAAGATTATACTCATGCCTATGATATAGATATAATGATAGTTATAGAAAATAAAGAAGTCAAAGAAGTAAATGCTATCTTAAAGAAAAAAGAAGAAATACTTCCTAAAAAGCTTCATGATATTAAATTAACTCAGCAGGATTTATTGGAAAATCTTAAAAAGAGAGATAAAGCATTCGTTGATATTATCAAAAATGCAATTATTCTTTATGGTCAAGATACATATGTGGGGATAGTAAAAAATGTCGCAAGCCTCTAAGCATGTTGAATGGTGTTTGAGCAAAGCTGAGAAAGAGATTGAAGAATGTAAAAAACATGGCAAGAGAACAAAACATAGAGGATTGGTAAAAACCTACTCCAACATTGACGAAGCTAAAAAACATCTTGCCAAAGCGGAGCATAATCTTAATGGAATAACAAAATTCAAAGAAATTGGTTTTTCTGATTGGTCTATGTCAGCTGGCTTTTATTGCATTTATCATTGCTTTTTGGCCATTGCCGGCAAATTCGGCTACGAATCCGCAAATCAAACCTGCACAATCTCTTTAATGAGATTCCTCAAAGAAACCAACAAAATACAGCTTGGGGAAAAATTCATCGAGTTGTTGGAATATGAAGAGATAGAAGAAATCAAAGAGAACAGTGTTATTGACATGAGAGAAAATTACACATATGGTGTGCAAATTTCAGTCAAAGACGAAGCAAAGATCAATGAATTGAAAAAGATCTGCAAAGAACTTATTGATATCACTAAAGAAATAATATACAAATAGTTATGCTCCCAACTCCTTCAACAACATACACGCCTTGCAATACTCCCCAACACAAGGTTCATCACAGGTCTGACAATGACGGAGTAAAGGAACATTGCGCAATTTCTTTTTCAACAACGGCAATCGTGAAACAAAATGCTTGAGCAACCGCGCCTTCCCTCCTGGATACAATCTCTCAAGATCATTCAGCGTATCTCCTACTTTTGCTCGATATGCGCCAACAGCGTTCGGACATTCTACATATCGCACTCCTAATCCTTGCAAAAACGCGTACGCAGCAATTTCTTTTTCTGTCACAAAATACAGGGGCTTGATCCGTGGAACAAAAGCGGTATCTTTCACCATGCCTGTGATGGGACCAAGGCGAGGCAATAAATCAACTTGATGTTTCAATAAATTCATCAATACCGCCTGTGATTCATCATCAAGGTTGTGCCCAGTGACGAGTTTTGTCGCGCCAAGTTCGCGTGCTTTCTTATTCAATAAATATCGACGAAATGCCCCGCAGATTGTGCACGGCTTTTCTTTCAAAAGCACTTTCATTTCATCAAGCGTTTTGCCCAATGCTTCTTTATAGGAAACAATAGTATAAGGCACATGATATTTCTCACAAAATGCTTTCATATCTTCAATAGTGCTTGGTCGGTAGCCTGCAATCCCTTCATCAATGCAGACAGCGATCACTTTATATTTCCATTTTTGAAGTAAATAGAGGATAGTGAGAGAATCCTTGCCTCCGCTCACTCCAACAACAACTTTATCTTTTGCAGTAATGAGTTTATGTTTCTTGATAGTGTCCAATACTTTTTTCTCAACAGAAGCGATAAAGTGTTTTTTACAAAGAGAAGAAAAAACAACAGGTTGTTTGCATGTGAGACAGCGCATTTAGCCACCAGAAATAACAGAAAGAATCTTAATGCTATCACTATTTCTAAGTTTCTCTTGTTCTGTAACGAGTTGATCATTTCGTACCACGAGAACAGTTTCAGGATTGAGTTTAAGGTGCTCTAAGAGTCCTTGTGCTTTTCCTTGATAAGTCAGTGTAAGCTTTTTACCCGTTCGTTCTATAAAAACATCCATAACAGAAATAAGTGATCCTCATTTATATATTTTGATCTCAGGAATCTCTTTGTACAAATCAGGAGTCGTTGTAAAAAGAGCATAATTGTTTCTGGCTGCAAGAACGCCAATGAAGATATCGCGCAAATCCACTTTTTTCCCTTCTTTTTGAAATCGAGTAAACATCTTTGCTGCTTCTGCGCACGCTTCTGGTGTCCATTCCAGCAGGGTCATCCGATGAAGGAGATCCCAGACAGCAGCAGTGTTCTCTGTAGGCTTTTCTGATGCTTCTGCGATGCAAAAAAGTTCAAACAAAACAAAAGGTGCAACTGCGATGTTCGCAGTTTTCTCTATCTTTGCAATCTGCTCGACAATCTCTGTTTTATTTGCGAGAAGATCGCAGAGTATTTCTGTTGTCACACATACTTTATCCATTGTGCACCTTTATTATTGCTTCTTTGGTTCTGCTTTCTGAGGAATATAACGGAGACGCCAGAGCTTCCAGCGATCTTTGAGTTCTTTAGTAGTTCCAGAAATCTGTTTTTCAGATTCTTTCCACGAGCCAGCAAGTTCACTAATGTTCCTGCTTTTGTGAAGAGAAGTAACTGCAGAATCAATAGAAACAGGATGTCCTGCTTCATGTTGGAGTTTTCCAGCGATTTTTGTGAGCCAAACATAATTTTCATCGCTGATTTTGATCGTTTTTACCATAAGTTACTAAGTAGTAAAAGTGGTATATAAAAGTTTTGTTTTTGAGGATTTCTGTTGAAAATGGCGTTATTTATAAACAAAAAGAGATAACTTTAAATATAAAATGGGTCAATGAGATTACTGATCATACAACATATCTAGGCTAAACATATGATCAAATCAAACAAATGTGAGCATCCTGCTTACATTTGCTTTTTTTTATTTTTTAATTCTCTTGTTTTTAATGAAGGCAGAGCAAGTTCTAACTCCAAAAAACAGGTCGACGTGTTTTCTTCCAAGAGAAGCAGATGTACCTCTTTTCAGTGAGAAGAATAAATCCCTCCTTCCTCTGAAAATAGGTCTTTAAAAAAGAAGTATTTATAAATAAGAACTATTTATATACTCTAATTAGGGGTTTATATATAAGTGAGGGGGAGATTATATGCCAAAAGCAAAACCAACGAAAGCAGCAAAGTCGAAAGAATCTATTAAAGGGACAGAGCCTGCAAAACGCGATATTCAGATAGTAAACATTGTTGTTTCTACTTCTTTGGAGCATGACATTCCATTAGAGAAGATGGCTGCGACATTGAGTAATACAGAATACAATCCAGAACAATTTCCAGGTTTAGTCATAAGAATTAGAGAGCCAAAAACAAGTGCGCTCATCTTCAGTTCAGGAAAAGTAGTATGCACTGGCGCTCGAACATTGGAAAAAGTAGAAGAATCCTTGCAGCAAATTATCAAGAGCCTTGAAAAAATTAACATTAAAATCAAGATCAAGCCAAAAATCAATGTGCAGAACATTGTTGCGTCAGGCAGTGTGGGTATGGATCTCAATCTGAACGTGCTTGCGATGAAATTGGAAAACACAGAGTACGAGCCAGAACAGTTCCCAGGTCTTGTTTACAAGTTACCGCAGGCAAAAGCAACCTTCTTATTGTTCAGTAACGGAAAGATTGTCTGTACAGGAACAAAGAGTGAAGAGCAGGTTAATGATGCAGTGGATAAGCTCATCGAAAACTTGAAGAAGACAAAAGGGAAGTAAATTTTTGTTTTTTCTTATATTTTTATTTCATTTCTAATACCATTATCATTTCTAAATAGTTGTATTTCTCTTTACATAAAACCCCATTACTGCGGTAATGGGTCCCCCTGACATTTTTTGCTTTTGCTGGTGCGTGTATTCGCCTTGCAGTGCTTTTGAATCCCATTGTCTTTTTTTGAATAATTTATTGAAACTTTCGAAAGAAACAAAATGAAGGGGAGTTTTTTAAAATTTTCGATAAGAACTTTTAAATAGGAGAAACACATACAATCATTCATGGCAGAAGTAATCATTGACCAAAAAACGAGACATGGAAAGCCAGTAATTAAGGGAACTCGAATTACAGTAGATGAAGTGCTGGAAATGTTAGAGACAGGAATGACGTATGAAGAGATTCAAAAAGAATATGGTTTGACAAAGGAACAAGTTCTTTCGGTCATACGATACACTTCTTCAATAATTTCAGGGGTAGAGGTTCATAAAATCCCTGCATAAAATGAAGCTTTTTCTTGATGAGAACATATCTTTACTATTAGTTTTTGAACTTCAGAAACTTGGATTTGAAGTGGAGCATGCAATCAGTGTTGGATTAAGGGGTGCAAAAGATGGAGAGATAGCACAATATGCAAAAAAACAAAAAGCAATTTTAGTAACAAAAGATATTGAGTTTGGGAGCTTGCTTTTATACCCAAAAGGCACTCATTATGGTTTAATCATATTACGGTTTCCTTGTTACTTCACTACTCCTCTTATTCTTAAACATCTTAAAATATTTTTAATAAATGGAGAAGAAAAAGATTTAATGGGGAAGATGGCTATTGTTGAGATAGGAAAGTATAGAGTGAGGGACATAGAATGAAATCCATCGACATCGTATTCCCTAAAAATAACGAAGAAGCGTTTATTAAAACAGCGAAAGCGTTGGGAACAAAAGAGTTGATCTTCCTTTACCCTTTCACCGCATATCAGGCAAAGACATTCAATGAAAAAGGCATTACTATAAAAACAGGAATTTGTGCGCTTCCAAAGCAAGTCCGCGACGCGCAAAAAAAGGCAGAAATAGTAGTCGTCAAAGCAGCAGGAGAAACAGATTTACATACATTGGAACATTTCCCACCCACTATTATGTATGGCTTTGAATTCTCAGAAAGAAAGGATTTCATGCATCATCGAAATAGTGGGATGAATCATATGCATGCGGCAATGATGGCAGAGAAAAACGTTACATACGCATTTCCAGTTTCGCAATTAATCAGTGCAGAAGAGAAGCTCAAAGGAGAGATAGTGGGAAGATTGCGGCAGAATATCGAGCTTGCGAAGAAGTATAAAGTAAAAGTAATTCTTGCGTCCTTTGCGGCAGAACCAACAGACATGAGAAATGGGAAAGATGTGTGGTGTTTGGTTTAGAAAGAAGAAATAACCTATTTACTAATAGTCACTTGTTGCAGAGTCATCAATCGTATCTTCTTCAGTATCTACTCCTCTGATTACAATAACACCGTCGTTATTATCATCACGATCAGTTTCATCACTCCCAAAGATGTAACAAGTAACAACAGCTGTATTGCTGTATCCATCACAACTATTTCTACCATCATCCGCGCATGCGTCAATCTCAATATATTTACCACTGCATGCATTATAATCTATTGCATGATGATAATGGTGTGTAATCCAGTTTCCTTCGCCATTGATACTAAATGTAGAGTCGCTTTGGAAAATAAGGGGGAAAAAAGGAGTAAGGCCCACTGCACCATAAGCAGTAAAACTTTTCATAAGATTGCTCCCAAAAACACTGTCATATTCATACCAAGGGAAAAAACGAAGTTGAGCAGTTCTCCGATGTGAACCTTCATCTTCATAATCAGAATTTTTATTAAAATAATAAACTTCAACAGGTTCATCATTGTTACTATCCACATATTCTAGATACCACCTGCTTGTGGTGTGATCATTAGTGTTATCAAAAACAGTTGCAGTAATCTCTGCGCGAAGTGTATATTCAATATCTGTGTTAGGATCAGTGCAGGTGACATAACATTCATCAGTACCTATCGTTGCAATATCATCTTCATCATCATCTGCGCCAGTTTCTCTGGTTGTCCACTCATCTACTAAAAATTCTGTGTAAGTTATCGGATCAAGACCTAACCCAACACTAAAAGGCAGTAACAAAAGGAAGAGTACGAAGATGGAAAAAAACCGATTGAAGTGCATTGCAGATCTCCTCTTTATTTAGATTGAATATTCTTATTTAATAATTTATCTATTTTTTCTTTTTCATCATTTATAAACACTGATCCAAACAAATCTCTTCTACTTTATGACAAATTTTTACCAAAATAAAACTTCTGGATGTAGGTATGTATCGTCATCAATAGTATCTTCTTCAGATAATTTTAGAAAAAATCACCTGCTAAAACTTAAAAAAATGATTTTTTCAAAATTCTCTAAAATAATAAACTTTAACTGGTTCATCATTGTTACTATCCACATATTCTAGATACCACCTGCTTGTGGTGTGATCATTGGTGTTATCAAAAACAGTTGCAGTAATTTCTGCACGAAGTGTATATTCAATATCTGTGTTAGGATCAGTGCAGATGACATAACATTCATCAGCACCTCTCGTTGCAATATCATCTTCATCATCTGCACCAGTTTCTCTCGTTGTCCACTCATCAATAAGATATTTTTCTAATGCTAATGTAACAGAGGAGAGAGATATAAAGAAGAATAAACAAAATACAAATAATTTAATCAAGTGCATTACAAATTTCCTCTGAGGTTGTATCGCATCCAAGTATTTCTAAACAAGTAGTTTTTTTATTACTTTCAGCAATCGTGATACAAAATGTTGTATTTTGTGTTTCATAAACTATTGCAAAAAGGCAGAAATCATAAGCATCTAGCCCGTATGTATTGAAGAGAGAAGTATATTCTTGCGATAATGGGTTCCAGAACTCACAGGCAATGGGTTGTTCTTTCTCAACAGCAAATTGAAGTATATTTTCTGCAGTAGCACCAAGTTCAACATTCTCCAACTTTTCTGTTAAATATGCTCTAATTTCATCTGCTGATGCGTTAGGATTGTAACCACAATAAAGGTCTTGTTTACTGCAGTATGTTGCATCTCCAGTAGAATCATAAAAAAGGAGAATACATTGATCTTTTTTTGACTCTTCAAGCTCGAGGCATAATGTAGCATCATTTTTTGCAACAGCAAAAGCAGCTGTGCAATATGTTCCTTTTTCACAAACAGTAATATTATCTTGTTGTAGTGCAAGCTGTGTAATGCAAAATCTCCGATCTTCTGCAAATCCACAAGAAAAGATTTCTTCTTCAATGCCTTCTGAAATAATTAAGGATCCTTTTTCCCCTATGCTTTCCATATCCCCTTCATACAAATAAATCAAATACCCAAAGACAAGAACAAGAAGAACTGCTAAAATCCCAAACACCCATCTACTCCATTTGAGGTGAAATTCCATGTGGGGCATTTCAATAGATTTTCGTCTTAATAATGGTTCAGCGCTCTTCAAACTTTGGAAGCTCTCACTGATTTCTTGTTGACTATAGCCAGCCTGCAAAAGCTTCTTACTAATCAAATCTTTAGAGAAACCTTTATCGAGTTCTTTTTGAATATAGTTTGTCAGCTGAGACATAACAGAAAAACCACCACTTTATCTTTATAATCCTTTGTTTTCACTAAAGGGGAGTATGCTTGGTTTGTCATTTTTCATCTTGTTTCTTCTTTGTTCTCTATTTTAGGTATTCAAATAAAAATAGATTGCGTAGACAGACAAGGACTTTGCTGAGCGAATAAACAATAAACCAGGGAGTCGCTCGGTCTCAAAAGAATCGCCAAGCAAAAGTCCTACAACACAATTTATCTCTTTATATTTAGGTGTAGGAATATAATCGACTAAAACAAGCGAGTCTAAAAAAGAATAACTCAACACCCAACAGTGCTCTGGTTCGTCAAAATCAAGAAGTTGCAGTAATTCTTGTTCCAGACCTCTGTTTTGCATTCGTATTTCATCACTTTGCTGGTCATATTCGTGCAAAAAGAAGTATCTTGAGTAAATGCTGCAACTTTCATTAAACAGCGTTCTTTGTCGCGATGACTGAATATGCTGCAATCGCTTTCTTGCTGTGGTTCAACAGCAACAGTTTTTTCAGAAGGAAATGCGTTTTCCAAAACTGTTGTCCAGTCAAGAGAGAGAAGCAGCGTCACGATGAAGAAAACAGTAAGAATAATAAAAAGCACAGCAAGGATTGCGAAAAGCCATTTATGTTTTGCTTCTTCTTCAACAATTTTGTCGATGAATTTGTGATAATGCTGTTTGGTGTGATAATCGCGAAGGCCGAACGCAATCTCCTGTTCACTATAGCCGGACTGCACGAGCTTCTCTTTAACAAGGTCTTCGGAGAATCCTTTTTTAACTTCTGTTTCAATATATTTGACAAGCGGATCCATGCAGATTCTCTACATCTGCACTTATATAAACCTTTGCCGACGCAAGCTTTATATACAATAATGCTACAAAAAAAGGTAAACTGACGTAGGGCATATTTCAAGTTTCCGTCTTCAAAGAGAAAATGTAGCGAGGTAGATGATGAAAAAAAATCTTTTAATCATACTTTCTTTTATGGTGTGCATTTTTGTTATTACAGAAAGTGCCTCTGCGTATGAGTGGGGTGGCGGGGGCTATAATTACGATCCTTCGAGCACAGGAGGAGATTCCGGAACAGACGGGGGAAGCGATATTCCTGATGAAGGGGATTCTGAATTTACATTAGAAGAATGGTGTCTTGATAACCATAATTGTACTATTGTTCGAATAGATACAGGGATTGCATGCTACAGGGGAGCGAGAGATGATTTAAACACAAGAAAAGTTTTGCAAGATGTAAGAAGTTATTATGGCTATGGCTTTGAATATGAAGAAACAGATACATCCTCAGGGTATAAAATAAGTGATATTGTTCCAACAGAGATTTTAATTAAAGAAGCATTCTTTGGGGGTATAACGTATAATTCAGGCCTTGCTGATTTAGATGCAGTTCTCCCTTATACCGCAGATTGCAGTGAGGACGCAGAGAGTGGCTATGACTGCTCTTATGAATGGAGTAGTGTTCACGAGTATGCAGCGTACATCCCGTGGATTATTCATAGCGAAGCAGATGACCCAAGATTGTATAGGTATGAAGGCCAAGGTATAGAAGGGGATGATCGTTTTAGTGCAAACATGGGTTGTAGGGCGTATGGGGGATATTTTGTTAAATATGATATTGCTGGTGTTCCTGTGGGAATGGATCAGAATAAAGAACAGTTTTATTCAGGGTCAATATTCTCTACAGAAGATATGTTTTCTATTCCCTCATGGGATGGTACATTCGCAGACTATGGGACTGATGTAGTTTGGGATGAAGATCCAGTGGACTGTGCAAATATAGGGGGGACATGGTCTGAGGATGAAACATATGGAAACCAACAGTGTTGTGGGGATGACTATGTTTGGGTTATGAATCGACCGTTGACAGAAGACGAGAGGGGAAATTCGTATGATTTAGAGTATCTTGATGAACAAAAAGAGAGTTTAGCAGAAGATGATGTAGAAGGGTTAATTGCACTTTCAGTTAATTATTGTCTTTATGGAACAAAAGATGAAACTACTGGAGACGCATTAGAACCAGTGAATATGGGGTTGTATTATACTTGCCCAGGAACAGAATTTGATGCGTATGATGATGATGTAGAAGATGCAGCTGCATGGTCCGCAGCAAATGAAGATACTTGTTATGATGATGAAGGAAACCTTCTTTCAACGTGTGCATATCAGATTGCAACAGTAATAGATCCGCAATCAGATGAACAACCCACAGATTTAGGAAAATGGAGTTCTCTCGATGGTACTACTTCAAACCCGCAAGTTTGTTATGTTGAGACTGATTTGGAAGAAACAAGTACAATCCCTGCATTTGCATGGGCTGATGTAAATGATGTGGGTGATCTTGCCATAACAATAATGGGAGAAGAAGTCACCGAACTATACAAAGAAGAGAACCGAGCAACAACCATCTGTGAAAAATATCTTGGGGGAAAGTGGACAGGAGGCCATTGCTGCGGAAACAAGTATGATTATGGCGGCGATTTTGGAACAGTGGGATATTATGATGAATCTTTCTCAGAAGCAACACCTATCACGTATGATACAGGAGATGTAGTATATCAATATGCATGCTTGCAAGGAGAAATTTATGATGGAGAAGGTGCTGGAACTCCTGCACGCTACACAAAAGACAATGGCACAACAGTAGAACTTCTCAATGCAGAAGGAACATGGTATGGTTGTAATATGGAATATATTAATGATGCAGGAGAAGACTGGTATAAAGTACAAAATGGAGAAACATCCACTTCATTAATCACAGATACCACAAACATCGCATCGTGCACAGTGCAAGGAAGTTATCTCTGTAATTATAACTACACTGATTCGGATGAAGATGGTACGCCAGAGAGCGAAGAATGGGAATGGTACTCTCTTAACATAGGTGATGAAGGAGACTATGTCGAAAACGTTTTAGGCTACAAATCAGGAGACACATTCACCTCAAATCCTCCAGTAACGCCGTGGGCAGAAGATGAAGGATTACAGCCATACGGTTGTTGCGCGGCAAATCGTTGTTGGGATGGCACAGCGTGTGTCGATGAATATTCAGAATATAGTTATGATGATGATGCTGTTGAAGAGACACCAGAAGTCGTCGCAATTTGTTCTCAAGGATCATGGAGTGGTCCAAAAGAAACAAAATATGATTGGTATGCGAACACCGACGCAGCAGCAGTGGATTATTGTTTCAATAATTATGCGTGTGTCTGTAGCACAAGCGAAGATGATGAAACCTACTGCACAGATAATGAAGAGTATGTGGTTTCTGGCTGTACCATGGCGCAGGACTTTTACAGCAATGATCATTTCTGTGAAGCGATAGATGGAGATGATGATGGAACTGAAGATTATGATGAAGAAGGAGACACATCACAATGGACATCGCGAACAAAGTTCCTTGCGTTCCAGTTATTAGAAATGGCAGATGGAACAGAATATACATTGTTCTGTGATAAGTATGATAGCGCAGTAAATAATTATGTCGATCTTGAACCAATTGCAGAAGAAATCAACAGCGTTTGTATTTTGAAACAAGACGATGAAGTTACTGTGGGAATAACGCTCAACAGTCAAGATATGTCCTATCCAATGGGAGCGGATCTTGAAGAAACGTTGTTTGACTCCAATGGTTTTATTGATGCGGCAGTAGAAGAAGAAGTGGATAATTGCGATGATGCGCTTGCAGAAACACAAACAGAGCGCTTTGGAGAATTCTTTAGTTGCGATGGCTCCACAACTGTTTGGTACAATTCTGTTTTGAATGCGACTATTTACAGCAGAGACGGATTAAGCGCAAGTCCAGCGTATCCCGATGTAGATTCTTGGCAGGGAATTCTTGATGAGAAAAAAGATACAGTAATCGCATATATCACTGATAATGAACTCACCACACAAGATGGTTCTATCGAGTTGAATGAAGAGTTTATTGGTACAGAAGAAGAAACAGTGGGTATGGAAACAATTGCAGACTACAATAGATTCTATTACAGCACAGAAAATAGCGCAACAATTATTGGGGTCGAAGATATAAAATACAATGGAGATGGAGACAACAGATATTATATGGCAGTACTATACGATGGTCCAACACTCGATTGCGAGCAAGTCTATGCGCCGTATGAAGATACTGCGACAATGTTCTGCGACAGCACCAACGGAATTGTTCTCGAACGATCTCCAGAAGGATCAGCGTACTGGAGAAGTCTCACCGCAGGATTCAGAGCAGAAGAATAATTGTTTTTTAATTTTCTTGCAATCTTTTGATAACTTGCATGATATAAAAATAAATAATAAAAGAATAGGGACTCTCAAGGACTATCAGGCGATTCAAACAACACCAAGAAAAATAGTTGCTCAGCAATAACAAACACGCGCACCAGCAAAGAAAAAAATATCAGGGGGACCGATTGCAGCAGCAATGGGGTTTTATGAGGTTATATCTCATTATAATATCAATAAAAACAAGATCGAAGGGACATGAGCGAGTATTTCCCATGATGGAGGTACAGAAATACTGGCAAAAGCCGAAACATTTAAGTATTACTTAAAGTAATAACATTATTACTTATGGTAATAACTAATGCGGCAAGCGAAATAATTAAATTTTTTGTCGCTGATCCAACAAAAGCGTATAATATCAGGGAAATAGCAAAAAACACCGGCATTAATTATCGGTTGATATATAATGCGGTTCTTGCTCTTGAAAAAGAAAATTTTTTGGAAATAAAAAACGTGGGAAATATTCGTCTCTGTTCATTTATTTCTGCGGGGAATATTCCTCTCTGCACGTATGCTGAAGCCGAAAGAACAAAGAAGGTTCTTGAAAAAAATGTCGCTATAAACATCATCAAACAAGAGATTGATAAAAAAACAAATACTGTTTATGATACAATAATAGTATTTGGAAGCTATGCGAGAGAGAAACAAAAAACAGAGAGTGATGTAGATATTCTGTGTATTATTCCAGAAGGGAAAAAGAGAGAGCAATATGAACAAGAAATGCATTCCATTCTCAAAATCCTCCATTATAAAATAGATGTAAATGTTCTAACAGAAAAGGAGTTCATCGATGGGAAAAAAGAACAAACCATAAACATAATAAAAGAAGTAATTCCAAATCATATAATCTTGCGAGGTGCAGAGCAGTTTCATTATCTGCTAGGAAAATGATCACCGGAAAAGAGATTTTAGAATCGAGAAGAGTAATAAAAGAACTGATAGAAACAGAGAAAATTGTCTCAGCAGATAAAAAATTTGTTTCTTTTTTCATGCAGAAGGCAGAAAATGCATTAGAAACAGCACTAGTTCTTGATACTCTCTCATGCAATGAACAAAAAAAGAAAGAATTCTCGCTTCATGAAATGTATAATGGGTATGTTTGGGTAATAAACACTGCGTATTATGCGATGTTTTATGCTGCAACAGCGCTTCTTGCAAAATATAACTGGCGAATTAAAGAAGAGAAGGGAATACACGCGCTTACGTATCACGCGCTTGTGTATTATTTTTTAGATAATGATCAAAAGCTGAAGAAATATTATCTTGAACAATATAAAGAAGCAGAAAAAGAATCATTTGAAATACTTCAAGTTGCAGAAGCAGAGGCAAAGCAACAAATTGAAAATGTAAGGTTAGAGTTAGAAAAGAGAAGAATATTCACGTACGAAATGGGAAAAAGCGCAGAAGAAGCAAAAGCACAATCATCAATAAAGAGAGCAAAAGAGTTCCTCACAATCGTGAAAGAGTTGCTGGTGAAATAATGAAAAAAAATGCACAAGTCACTATCTTCATTATTCTCGGCATTGTTATTTTTACAGTCATTGGTCTTCTTTTTTATCTCACCACAACAATCAAGAGTAAAGAGTTCACAGAAGAGAAACAAGAAGTAACGGATTTATTCACCGCGCAGGGAAAGTACACCAGCTACATGCAAGGCTGTCTTGATCAAACAACAAAGCAAGGCATTGCGTTGTTAGGAATGCAAGGAGGAGTTATCTGGGACTATCAGGCAAATGACACAAAACCATTTTTAGGGCCAAGAAAGTATGAGTACGGGCAATATGTCCTCCCATACAAATATGAAAAAACACTCAACACTTATGATGGCACTGCAACCATATTCAACATTTCCTATGGAATTATTGCGCCAGATCTTTCGTTAGGAATAGAAGGTCATCCTGGCGTTCCAGATTATCCGTATGGATTGACAAAGCTCATTGAAGATCCGATGAACATAAGTAGAATATATTCTAATCCATTCGGCAACATTTTGCTGAACCCATTTCCACCATTATGCGACTATTATGGTGCAAATGCGCCAGGGCAAGAAGGCGCAGTTTTCTCGTGTGAAACCTACGATTCAAAAAGAAAATCAGACAATGATAACGTACAAGAGTACTTAGAAAAGTATATCACGAAAGCATTCAAAGAATGCGTTTCGCTGGAAACATTGCCGGAGTTTTCAAACACCTCTATTCATTCAGGGAATATAACGATAAGCGCGACATTTTCGCCAACAAGTGTTTCGATCAATGCAGAGTATCCAATTATCGCGGATGTTTCTGGAAAAGAAGGAGTGCTTGCGTTGCAAAAATTTCACACAACAGTCGATGTGCGATTAAAAATGATCCATGAGCTTGCGAGCAGATTGATAGAAAATGATGTCAACAACATCTTCTTCAACATAGCAAGAGACGCGAATGAGTTGGTGGATTGCAAAGAGCCAGGAAAAGAAGCAAAAGTCACCCGCTGTCTCAAAGATGGAATGCAAGTCATAAAATACAGGGATGTCTGTCAAACAAACGGGTTGTGCAAATCTTATGGATTATATGATGATATTGTGATGATTCAAGACAATAAATCCACAATCAATGGTCGTCCGTTTGTGTTTGCGTTTGCAGTGCAGAATCGGTATCCGGCTTTGGAAATAATTAGAAATGAATCCGCACAAGATCAATATGAATATGTCGTAACAGAAGGAGACATTATTTCCATTAATCCGTACGGCTATGATCCTGATGAAGATGATCATACAGCGCAGGATTATATGGAAAATAGGTACATCTATGGTCTTTGGAAAGTGGATTATAATGAAGTTGCAGGAGTAAAGACAGTAGGAGTGACTGATGGGTTTAACGAGTCAACAACATGGCAAACAACGCAAAGAGCAGCAGAATATACAACACAAATTGGCGACAAAGGAGAACATACACTCCTCGTCCAAGTCTGTGATAATGAAGGGCTTTGTGATTTCCAGAATATTAATATTTTAGTGGAAGAGTATTCTCCATAATTGCTTACCTGTATCAATAATCTTAACTCGATTTTTTATTGCATTTCTTAGAGCCTATCCCATTAGATTGACCTCCATGTAATTATTCCACATGCGAGATGCAATAATCCTATGTAAGCATCTGGTCTTTTAGACCAACGAATCAATAACCCTCTAAATCGGTTGAACCAACTATGTGTACGTT
>JACRPI010000023.1 GCA_016214075.1 Candidatus Woesearchaeota archaeon | reverse complement strand
TCGACAGATTTCTTCTACTGGTCGAAAGTCAAGTTCATCTACAACTTTACGTTTAAAATCTCTGGTAAATGCTCTGCGTGACCCCATTTTCAGACCTCCATACTTTGGTAGAAAATAGTAACTTAACTATGTGTCCTTTTTCAGGGGGTCAGTCCACATCATATCTTCTTTTATAATAATGTATCCTAAACTTTTAACAAATTTCACAAATTCAAGAAGTTTAAACTTAGGATTTTCTGATTCTGAATGATCCATAGTGAGAATAAATTTTCGAATGAGAATTGGAATCTTTGTCTCTGTCTTCTCCAGAACATGTTTAATGTCTTCAAAGTCTCTTGCATCTCCCCTATCTATTTTTGTTATACAAATATCATAGAAATTCAAAACACGCAAGCTGATATGCTCAAATTCTTTAAGAAGTGTTGATTTTTTTTCAGAAGTCTTTGGACGTTTTCTTGAAATTTTCTGTCTAATGTTTACCATTTACTTTTTTCTAGAGAATGAGGTTTATATAGCAAAAGTGGTTAATTTTCGAACATTTGAAACCACTTTTGCTGAATAGTTGAGGTGCATAGATGTTCGAAATATTGGCACCTCAACTATATATCTTTTCTCTCAATAGTATCAGACACTTTCTCTATCGCCTTCTTCACCTGCTCATAAGGGATTACTCGTGTTGTCAATCGTGAGAGATCCCTTTCGTAGGTCGTTTTATCTGGAAAACGCAATTGTATCTTGATATGCTGTCTTTTTGCTTTTTCATAGAGCAAATCTTTGTCAAAGCGTACTCCTGCATGGATCAAGAACCAAAGATCATACATATCTCTGCCTTTGTCTCGTTCTTGCAACGCAATGATTTTCTCAGCAAATATTTCTTCAAAAGACATGCAGAGAACCATGATGGTTTCCTCTGTCTCTGAATATTCACTCTTGACAACCCTCCACTCTGGTTTTTTCAATGTTCCTGATCTGTAGCCTGCATCTATTCTAAATTTATTTCTTGTCTGATTTGTTCCTTTGTATAATGGTCCTTGAAAGCCAATTTCACATGTGTATGCGTCTTCAAACATTTCTTCTTTAATAAAATAATTTTGAATGCCAAGAAGTTCGAGTTCTTTCAATACACCCTTTACCTCTACCTGAAATTGTTTCACATTTTTTATATTGAAATCAAGATCCTCTGAAAATCTGTTTAACCCAAAAAGATATTTCAAACAAGTTCCTCCTTTAAAGACAGCATGGTCATGATGTTTATAATAATAATAAAGAAACAATTTGAGGAGGTAATCTTTTTCCTGCTGATATAATGACAAGCCAGAGTTTATTGCAATTCCATTGAGCTGCTCTTTACTGATCATAAACAACAATCCTCCATGTATGATTATATACTCCTTTTTTTCTTACCTCGCCTTTTTCTTTGTCTTCCCTATTTTCTCTATATAGTGGCGTGTAGCTTTTTGGAATATTTTTTAGGAATCCCACTTCCATTGTGTTTTTTAATTTTCTCTCTTCAAGGATATACCCAAGTCGTGCGAACAGTGCTTTATCGCCAAATTGCTTGAGATATAAAAAAAGTTTCTTTTGGTTAATTTCAGACCAGGCTCGAGTTATGCAGTCTTTTAACTCAGAAATCCCACCACTTTTTTCAGGCTTGTACAAGAGATCAACAATAAGCCGTTCTTTCTCTGCAATAGAAATACCTTCAACACTACAATAACCAAACATCCTCTTTGGGAGAACGGTTATTGTCTCAACTTCCCCATACGATTGCATCTTTATTGTTGGAAATTGTTTTGTGGAAACAACCTGTATTGTTTTCACTTGTTGCTCTGTCCAGCCATAATAAGAACACGCTGTCCAAAAGCTCACATAAGACGGTGCGGTAATAGTTGTTGCTATTTTAAGAATATGTTCTGGAATATTGGTAGTAAGTACATACTTATCTTTTTTTACCGCAGTAATCGTTCTTTTTTTCTTCAGACTCAAAAGTGTGTTTCGTATTGTTGTATCCTTCCAACCAGTTACCCTCTTGATCTTTTGGACAGAAAAGAGCAAAAAAGCATCAACCGCGTTGAGAAGCAGCGATTCATGCTTTGAAAGGACATTATGCTTTTTATAGAGATCATCTGTTTTTTTCATATTTGCTCTATAAAAACAATACCTATAAATAGTTTGCGTTTTTAGATTGATTACTTCTTCTCATACAACCTATCAAAATGTTCTTTCTTGAGAAAGATAATCTTCTTCAACCGCTGCATGGTTTCTTCTAAATCATTGAAAGTCCGCTAAAATGCGAAATATTTATATATTAATTGCATTTTAATATACTAATGAGGCTCTCAAAAGGGGAATTACGCCTACTAAAAGAAATAGCCAACGGCAACAGAGATATCAAAAATATAGCTTCTGCTCTAAAGAAAAGCAAAGCACAAACATATCGAACTGGACAGCATCTTGTAGAACAAGGATTTATCCAACGTTCTGACGGTTCATACATTCTTGTGAGAAGTACAGTAGGAAATTTATTAGTGCAATTGTTAGGGGATTTTCCTTCATTGATAAATCCACTCTCTGACTCAGGAGCAGAGCTTTTGATATTACTGTTAGAACCTAAGACTGTTTCTGAGATCATAGAAGCGTCTGGAATGAAGAAAGCACAGGTTTTTAAAAAAATAAAGCAAGCAAGAGCAATAAGTTTAGCGAGAAAAGTTGGTGATAGGTATAGTCTTAATGAAAAATTGTGGGCAAAAGCGATTGATTTTTTGAAAGAATTGAAAAAATACCAAGAGAGTACTGATAATAGGGTTCCAGGAAATTCAACCATTTACTATAAAAATGAAAAAGAGATAGTATTTTCAAACAAAGAAAAGATTGATGCAACGTCAACCGCTTTTTCTGCATACGAACAATATGGGATAAAAATTCTTGCCCTAAAAGAATATTACTATTTACCAAAAAAGAAACTCACAAAAAGGCAAGTATTTATGCATTCATTATACATTGCTGAGAAAGAGCATGAAATAAGATACCTTATTTTTATAACCCTTTTTTATATCAAACACAAAAAGGAACTTCAAGCAATAAAACATCCAATTTTGGACAATCTTAAGAATATTCTCGAAGGAAATTACTTACCAAGCTACCCTAAATTAGAAGAAATACAAGAGAGGGCGGAAATGTATGATATCAAAATTTGAAGAGTTGCACCAGTTATTTGAAGAAATAAACAGCAATATGTCAGAGAAAGTTCATTTCATTGTGATAGGCGGAGCAATGCTTCTCTATCATGGAATAAAACCCGCAACAAAAGATATTGATGTCGTGGTGACTAGTCCAAAAGATTTTCTGGCAACTGAAAATGTACTCAAAAAGCTGAAGTTTCAGACAAGGTTGCCGACTATTGAATACAAAAGAATGAACCTTAGCCAGATATTTGTCCGAGATGATTTTAGAATTGATTTATTTCATAAAACGGTTTGCAATGGTTTTGCACTTTCAGATAGCATGCAAAAACGAGTGGAAAAAATCATTCAATTGAAATACCTTACTATTTCTTTGTGTTCCTTTGAAGATGTTTTTCTCTTCAAAACATTTACAGAACGTGAAGGTGACCTTACTGACTGTATTGCACTTGCGCAGAGAGGAATTGATTGGAATATAATTTTAGAAGAACTACAGAAGCAAATAAAAATTTCCGACAGGAAAGTATGGATTACCTGGATTGGAGAAAGACTTGATATTTTATCTGAACGTGGACTTGAAATACCTATTATGAGTGAAATGGATACACTCAGAGAAGAATATATGGATGATTTTGAGAAGCGACATAAAGAGAGTTGAAAGCGCACTTCCAACAGCAAGACATATAAATTACCCTTTATCCTTTCCTCTAGCTATTCTTGCGGGGGTAGCAAAGCCTGGTCAAATGCGCAGGACTTAAGTGAGGCAACGCAGTGATGCGATTTCGTCTTTATTTTACTCTAAGACATCCTGTCTCTTAGTGGGTTCGTGGGTTCGAATCCCTCCCCCCGCACTTCTTTCTTTCCTTGCCACTACATTTAAGAAAAAATAGGAAAAATGTAGTCACCTGTACCCACCTTTAGATAGAAAAGTATATAAATGTAGTCACCTCATATTCATATATGAACCTCGAAATAAGAAAGCAGGGAAAAAGAAAGAAATACTACCTTGCGCACTCATTTCGTGAAGGAGATAAAATAAGAAAGATCAGAAGATATCTGGGCGCTGATTTATCTGAAAAAAACATTGAAACCCTCAAAAAAAGGGCGGAAATTCTCATTCTCCAGCAGGCAGAAGCGTACAAGAGTATAAGCGATCCTTTGAAGCAGATACTCAGCAAAAGAGAACTCCTTCTTCTCAAGAATTTGGAAGCAAAAGGGCATATCAGGATCAGGCATCTTTCAGAACAAGAATGGGAAAAATTCACAGAACTGTTTACTTATAACACAAACGCGATTGAAGGGTCAGAAGTAACGCAAAAAGAAGTCAAAGAAATTTTAGAAGAAAACAAGTGGCCAAAGGAAATACAGAAGCAAGACATTTCAGAAACCTATGGTGTCGCGCAAGCGGTGCGCTATGTTCGCGCAACAAAAGAGCAACTTTCCCTTTCTATGATAAAGAAATTGCATGCCATCGTCTTTCAGAATTCAAAGGAATTTGCGGGCAAATTCCGAGCAAAAGGAATTGAAGTGGTCATTCGAGACAAAGTTGGAACAATCATTCATAGAGGCGCTCCTTCGAATAGCGTGGAAGGATTACTCAGAGAGCTCGTCATCTGGTACAATGAAAACAGGAAGAAATATCCTCCATTACTGCTTGCCGCGGTCGTGCACAATCAGTTTGAAAATATCCACCCCTTTCAGGATGGAAATGGGAGAGTAGGAAGGTTATTACTGAACAACATCCTCCTGAAGCATAAGCTGCCTCCAGTAAATATTGGACTCAATAACAGAGCAAGATATTACACAGCTCTCCAAGACTATGAAAAGCGGGGAAATATCCGCCCAACAATTGATCTGATTCTCAAAGAATACAATGAATTAAAGAAAAATATAGGTGCCTACAGAAAATAGAAAATGTGGTCACCCATTTCTGCCTCCATTCAGTAGCTTCGAAAATGTTTTTTGAACGTTGATCAAAAAATACTTTGGAACAAACGATTGAGATGATTGGGTTTGTTCCATCTGACCATATTGTTATTTTTTGTTGTCAGAATCCGCCGCTGGCGCAGACGGGGCGGGGGACGCCCCATTCGGGGTGCCCCGTAGGACAAATTCTCGTAGAATTTGTCCGTAGGCCGCCAGCTGCGGCGGGTCATAGAACTTTATCTCTTCTTCAAAATCAAATATGCTCTGTTTTTGAAAGCATTTTTAAAGTCAAAATATCTCCACACAAAAGTGAGGGATACTATGGAAAACATAATTGCAATTATTGGTGGAACAGGATTTTCTGATAAAATAACAGCGACACAACAAGTGGATACAGATTATGGATTAATAGAAGCAGGAACACTCGAAATAGGAGGAACAACCGCATACATTCTCACAAGGCATAGCAAACTTGATGTTCCGCATCGAGTAAATTACAGAGGAAATGTTCAAGCAGCAAAACTGTTAGGAACAACCATGATGTATGGAATAAGTGCGGCAGGAAGACTTCATGCTGACGTATTACCAGGGCATCTTGTTGCGGTAGATGATTTTGATTGGGATGATGTGGCGCCACAAACATTTGCAGAAGACGGCAATATATTATTACACGTTTCCATGAACCCTTCTAATAGCGAAGGACTCAGAAAAGTATTGCATGAAGCATGGACAAAAGTAGAACAAAAAGTTCGAGATCGATATCGCGAAGCGTCACAACTTGCGGTAGGATATCATCAGGACGGAACGTATTTTAACATTCATGGACCGGGGTTTAGTACAGCCGCGAGAGAAGAAGCGATACGAAGAAGAGGAGATAATCATAAAGTCATTGGACAGACATTGCACACTGAAGCGTATCTTGCGCGGGAGATGCAGATTGCGTATGCGGGAATTGCGATGTGTGTTGATCATTCTAATTATCCTGATGCCCCGCAGCATGTCAATCATGGAGATGTCGTCATGCAAGCAGTTCCAGCAACAGCAGATGCTGCGTATATGCTTCTTGATGCTGCGATACGAAAAATTCCCGCATCCTTTGAAGATCCAGCGCATACTGCATTACGCCATGCGCTTCTGCCTGAACAAGTGCATTTAGGACGACTGGAAGAAGTAAGGCCACGATTAGCGGATATACTTCGAAAAGAGCTTAAAGCGAGATAACTTTCCAAAAATCTACTCTAAAAACAGCAATCCAACCATAACTAAGATCCCCAGAATCATCGCGGACAAATGCCAGACTGATTCTTTCAAAGAACCTTCTTTCTGCAATTCAGGAATTAGATTAGAACCCGCGATGTAGATAAACGCGCCTGCGGAGAATGGAAGAATAAACGGAACAAAAGAAGATGATTTTACGCCAAGAAGCAACCCCACAATCGCGCCCATGATCGCGGTGGTCGCGGAAAGGAAATTGTAGAACAATGCTTTTTGTTTTGAGAATCCTGAATACAGTAAAATTCCAAAATCAGCGATCTCTTGCGGAATCTCATGGAAAATAACCGCGACAGTCGTCGCGATTCCCACAGGAATGCTGACAAAGTAACTTGCCGCGATAATTAATCCATCAATAAAATTGTGGAGCGCGTCTGCGGTGAGATTTAAAACACCAATGTGATGAGCATGCCCCACATGCTTCTCAGACGCGGGCAATCCATGGCAGTGATTCCAGTGCACAAAACGTTCGAGAATAAAAAACACCACAATCCCAAGAAGAACAAATAAGGAAACAGAAGGAGTAAACCCCTTTCCTTGAACTGCTTCAGGAAGGAGATGAAGAATAGCGTCTCCAAACAATGTTCCCGCAGACAAGCCAACCAAGATAAGTAAAAATGTTCGCTCTGTTTTCTTTCGAAGCAATAAAGAGAAAACACCGAGGAGCGAAACAAGGGAAACGAGAACAACACTCATAATCGTGTAAAATAATTCGTATGCCATGAGGAAACGAAACCAAAGAGTATTTATATATCTTACTGATTCTCAATATCAATAAGAATATTCATTCATCAGCCACCCATCAATCGCCTTACAGAGCTTTTGAATCCCCATGCTTTTATTATAAAATGTACAAATAACACAGATTGACCAAGTTTATTATGCTCGCCTATCCCATGCCTAAAGGCATGGGTTTTACGGCTCGCAAACTCTTGTTGGTCAATCCGTGGGATGTAAAATCGGCGCCTGCTGAATCTCGACGCTACATCCTCGCACTAAAGTGCAAGGTTTTGCGCCGATTTTTCATAAAAAAAGAAATAGTAAGCAAGCAAAGTATAAGGACAAAATGAAACGAACGCGAGAAACAAAGCAAAAACAAATCATCGAGGACGCAGTAACACACTTTACCTCTTTTTTCAACGCAGAAGAATTGCATCTCTACCTCAAAAAAAAAGACAAAGAAGTAGGCATTGCGACCATTTACCGCCTCTTAACAATCCTCGTTTCAGAAGGTAAAATCCATTCTTTCCAATGTAACAGAAAAACAATTTATTCATCCAATAAAAAGAATCATTGTCATTTTGTCTGCGAACGTTGTGGAGAAGCAAAACACATTCAACCAAAAAAACTTGATTTTCTGGAAAAAGAGATTGACGGAAAAATATGTCACGTGCAAATTGATATTAGTGGAATTTGTGAGAAGTGCGGAAAGAAAGAATAGCATCAAAAAATTACAGCTGATACTGCAACACAATGTCTCGTGGAATTCCCTTCTCATTAATTCTGTCAATTAATGTTGTCTTTTGCGACAGAAGAGAAGAACCATCAGCAAGAGTATATGTTCGGATCAGTTCATCTGCTTTTTTTCTGTTCCCTGTTTGCATGATTTCAAGATGAAGTGCGTACAAGTCTGCAACAGCATCTTTGAATTTACTATAATCTGTAATGCGAACATCCTCTCCAACTTCAACCCCACCGTTTTGAACAAAATAATTCAAACGCCATTCCGCAGATCTACGATATGGGCTTGTTGGACCAAAGCGCATATGTCTGAACATATCTGCAAAATAGGTGTCATACAAAAATTCTTCAAGAGCGCGAGCATCAAGCTCTTCAAAACCACCATCTGAAAGTTCTCTGAAAGAATACACACGTCCTATCTCTGCTTCTCCCTCATCAATGTCATTAAAGAGTTCACCAAGCGCCGCCTGTAACTCAAGCTCATTCATGCGCGAACCAATAAAGTGACGTTGTTCGTGGGACAAAATGCCAACAGAAAAAGCCATTGCCAAATAACGATCAAATTTATCTCCATACGCGGCAACTTTTTCCGCTGGAAGAATTGTTCGCGCAATAGGACTAAGAGCCTATCCCGAAAGGAATAAATAGTAGCTTTCTCATTGAATAGATATTAGGGAATGGGTCACGTGAGAATGAGAAGAGGTGACCCGATGGGATTAGTTGTTAGAGATGATGGTTGGAGAATTCCGGATGAACTT